>CAYQMY010000005.1:0-20664 GCA_964418735.1 uncultured Oscillospiraceae bacterium
AGTCATGTTCTTTAAAACCGTCATGTGCGGGAAAAGGTTAAACTGCTGGAAGACCATGCCCATCTTCTGGCGATGGAGGTTGATATTAGTCTTGGGGTCGGTTATATCCGTATCCTCAAAGCATATCGAGCCCTCGGTAGGGATCTCGAGTAAGTTCAGACAGCGTAAAAAGGTCGATTTGCCGCTTCCCGAAGGGCCGATTACGACGGCAACATCACCTTTTTTTATATCTATGGATACGCCGTCCAGAGCCTTGAGCGCTCCAAAGTGCTTTTTGAGGCCGTCAACCTTAATGAGTGTATCAGTGGTCACTATTGCGCAGCCTCCTCTCAAGACGTCCGACGAAGTATGAAATAATCATGACAATAACAAGATAAATAAGCGCGACCGCGATAAGCGGCATAAACGCCTGGAATGTAATTCCGCGTATTATATCGCCGCCTCTGGTAAGATCCTGAAGGGCTATCATGCTGGAAATCGAAGTTTCCTTGAGCAGGACTATAAACTCGTTGCCGAGGGCGGGAAGTACGTTTTTGAAGGCCTGGGGCATTACGATATGCCGCATTGCTTCAATATAGTTAAAGCCCAGACTGCGGCCTGCCTCCATCTGTCCATCGTCGACGGACATGATACCGGCGCGGACTATTTCCGCGACATAAGCTCCCGAATTCAAGCCGAAGGCAATAATAGCGACGAATACCTTGCTTATATTAGTGGTGGCAAAAATAACGTAATAAATGATAAGCAGCTGAATGGCTACAGGCGTACCGCGTATCACTGTGATGTAAATTTTGCAGAAAACGTTAAGGACTTTAAGCTTTCCGGTTTTTTGATTTGTGGAGCGTATGATGGCGACGATAAAGCCAAGCACAATACCCAAAAGTAAAGCAAAAAAGGTCACCTGAAGGGTGACTCCCAAGCCGTTTAACAGGTATCTCCATCGATTATCATCGATAAAAGTAGAAATAAATGTTGGTTTAATATCGATTAACGTTGTTTTGATATTGATAAAAGTAGTGATAAACCATACTATAATATCGTCAAATACATTCATAAATGTTTTCCTTTATTTTACCTAAAGAGGCGGCTGAGCATGATTGAATGTCAGCCGCCCTTTTGCTTTGCAGCTTATATTATTTGCTGCGTACAATAATGACCTGCTTGGAGGCCGCATAGGATTCGGTGAAGTCGATGCTCTTGAGTCTGTCTTCGGTGACGCTCATGCCGGCCATGCCGAAGGTGTATTTTCCGGACTGAACTCCCGCGATGATGGAGTCAAACTCGGTATCCTCAATCTTGAGTGTATAGCCGAGGATGTCACAAATCGCAAGCGCAATATCGGGGTCAACGCCGACAACCTTGCTGTCCTTGTAGTACTCGTAAGGAGGGAAGTATGCGTTAGTTGCCATTACGAGCTCGCCTTTGGTGCGGCTTACGTTGTCAGGGGATTTGTACTTGTAGCTTCCGCCGTTGATGTAGCCGTCAAGAATATTCTTAATAGTGCCATTGTCCTTAAGCTTCTTAAGAGCTCCGTTGATCTCGGCGGTCAGCTTAGCGTTGGTTTTGGCTAAGCAAATTGCGTACTCTTCCTCAACAAACGGCTCGGACAGAATCTTGAGTTTGCCCTTGTTTGCATCTACAAAGGATTTCGCGGGCTGCTCGTCGATTATAACGCAGTCAACCTTACCCTGGACGAGAGCAAGAACGGCGTCGTTGCCCTTGCTGTAGCGGTCGATTTTCGAGCCCTGCTTTTCGTAGTCAGTTGCGTAGATGTCGCCTGTGGTGCTCGTCTGAACGCCTATGGTCTTGCCGGGCAGGTCGTCAATCTTGTTGACTGTATTGGCCGGAACCTTACTGCCGCAGCCGGCCGCAGCGATAACCATGACGAAAGCCAAAACTGCAGGAATGATCTTTTTCATTGCCTTCTCTCCCTTAAAAAAATATATAATATTATATTATAGCTGATTTGGATAATCAAGTAAAAAAGCTCGCGGTTCAAGAGGAATTGATGCATTTAATGCATATAGTTTCAAAAAAGCCTGCGGGGAGTCCACAGGCTCCCCGCAGTTTGAGTACTATTTCATCTTTTCAATTTCTTCTTCTACCTCGGCAGCTCCTTCGGCATAGAACTTCTCCTCATCGGGCGCAAGCTCCTTCAGAAGCCTTAAAAATTCACCCGCGTGAACTCTCTCCTCGTCGGCAATGTCGGTCAAGACCTCTATCGCAAGCTTGTTGTCAGTCGATTCGGCCAGCTGCATGTAAAGCTGTATTGCTTCGTACTCGGCTGCCACCATGAAACGGATCGCCCGTATAAGCTCCGCCTCGGTCAGCTTGCGATCTTTCGCAAGACCCGCAAAGGGTGTTCCAAAATCCGGCATGCTACTACCTCCGTTATTATATTATTTGCGCCACTCTGCGACAATTTATAAGTTATTATATCAAATATTGACTGTGCTTTGCAATGTGCGTATCCTATAATTTGCTACCGGTTTTTTGGGCAAATAAACTAAGCGGGAGCCAAGGATTTGTTTGACAAACAAAGGGGCGTGTGCTTAAATAAACATAATGTAAGCATTACGGCGCTCCGCGCCGAAGCGCTATAATTTTAAGCCGTGCCGTCAGAGACGGCACATGGTGAATAATATGGGGAAGAAGGGTGAAATTCCCTCGCAAGTGCGTTACCGTTAAAGCCGGGTTGCCATAAGTATGTCTCCTCGCGTACACCGAGGGATATATAAGAGATTTTTGCGAAGATGCAGTGTATAGCACTGCTTTTTTTTATTTTGTCCCGGGAAATACCGGGCGGCGGGGGTAAGCTTTATGTCCAGAATTCTGATTGCGGGAACAAACAGCGGCTGCGGAAAGACTACGGTCACGCTGGCTGTTTTAAGCGCGCTTAAGGCGAGGGGGATTTCGGTATCCTCTTTTAAGTGCGGTCCCGATTATATTGACCCGATGTTCCATAAGAAGGTGCTTGGCATACCGGCATTTAACCTTGACCCGTTTTTCCTTCAGGGGGAAGAGCTTCGCGGTCTTCTCGCCGAGGGATCAATGGGCGGCGAAATCTCTGTTATTGAGGGCGTAATGGGCTATTACGACGGCGTGCAGAATTCTCCCAAGGGAAGCACCTTTACGGTGGCTGAAACCACGGACACACCGGTTGTGCTAGTCGTCGCCTGCGACGGGATAGCAAATTCGATAGGCGCTATAATTTCGGGCTATAAAAACTATGTGCCTAACAGCCGAATTGCGGGGGTTATCTTCAACCACCTTCCCAAGTGGCGCTATAAGGACATGGCGGAGGTCGCGCAGCGAGAGGGCGTTGTGCCACTCGGCTGTCTGCCTGAATCTCAGGAATTCACCGTTGGAAGCAGGCACCTCGGACTTGTTACCGCGGGCGAGCTTGAGAACCTCGGAGCTATGCTCGAAAAGCTCGGCAAACAGGCGGAGGAAACGATTGATATCGATGGGTTGCTCGCTCTCGCTTCAAAAGCTGAGCCGCTGGGGGTCGAGGTTTCAAAAAATAAAAAACCGGCTGACGTTAAAATCGCCGTGAGCCGTGACGAGGCTTTTTGCTTCATGTACGACGAAAACTTGGCCCTACTCCGAAAAAGCGGCTGTGAGATAGTATACTTCAGTCCCCTCCACGATAAGGAGCTGCCGCCTGACATCGGCGGGCTATGGCTATGCGGCGGCTATCCGGAGCTTCACGCAGCGAAGCTCTCAGCTAACAAGACGATGCTGCAAAGCATAAAATCAAGCATTGAGGCTGGGCTTCCGACCATTGCCGAGTGCGG
This sequence comes from uncultured Oscillospiraceae bacterium, assembly GCA_964418735.1. Classification (GTDB taxonomy): domain Bacteria; phylum Bacillota; class Clostridia; order Oscillospirales; family Oscillospiraceae; genus DUPK01. Next base: position 3,798 of record CAYQMY010000005.1, read on the forward strand.
CGGCTTTATGTACCTCAACGAGAGTCTTACCGACAAGGAGGGGCAAAAGCACGAAATGGCGGGAGTTATAAAGGCCGGCATCTTCCCGACAGACAGGCTGGTGAGGTTCGGATATCTCACGATTACTGCGAAAGAGGATAATCTACTTGGCAGCGAGGGCGCATGCTTTCGTGTGCATGAGTTCCACTACTGGGACAGCACCGACTGCGGCTGTGGCTACGCCGCAAAAAAGGCGACCAGAGACGCAAACTGGGACTGCATCCACTCTACGGATACGCTTTATGCGGGCTTCCCGCATCTGTATCTTCCCTCGGCTCCGGGTGCGGCGGAGAGCTTTGCAGATAAGGCTAGGCAATATATAAAACAGAAGGCGTAAATAACTTGCTTTGGGGCATATAAAAACGGGAGAGAAGAAAATGGCTAAGATGGCAAAATCAATAATGATACAGGGCACAATGTCGAACGCAGGAAAAAGCCTGCTGACAGCGGGACTTTGCAGGGTTTTTAAGCAGGACGGCTATTCGGTTGCGCCCTTTAAGTCGCAGAATATGGCGCTAAATTCGTTTATTACCAAGGACGGGCTTGAGATGGGTCGTGCTCAGGTCGTTCAGGCCGAGGCCTGCGGCATCGAGCCCGATGTACTGATGAATCCGATACTTTTAAAGCCCGTTACGAACATGGGCTCTCAGGTTATCGTCAGGGGAGAGGTTCTCGGCAATATGGGCGCCGCCGATTACTACAAGCTAAAGGAAAAGCTTGTGCCCGAAATCACTGCCGCCTATGAAGAGCTCGCATCTAAGTATGACATAATAGTGCTCGAGGGCGCGGGGAGTCCGGCTGAGATAAACATTAACTCTGCGGACATGGTCAACATGGGCATGGCGCGAATAGCTCGATCTCCTGTTCTTCTTGCCGGTGATATAGATAGGGGAGGCGTTTTCGCACAGCTTTACGGCACGGTCGAGCTGCTTGAAAAGGAGGAGCGAGACTATATAAAGGGGCTTATCATCAACAAGTTCCGAGGGGATGTTGAGATTCTTCGCCCGGGGCTTAAAATGCTCGAGGATATCTGCAAAAAGCCGGTTTTGGGCGTTATGCCGATGATAAGGGTGGACATAGACGATGAGGACAGCCTCAGCGAGCGCCTTACGAGGAAAGATGGGGGCGGTATTCTCGATGTCGCGGTCGTAAGGCTGCCTAAGATATCGAACTTTACCGATTTTGCGGCGCTTGAGGCGACTGACGGCATCACGGTGCGCTATGTCAGGGAGCCCAAGGAGCTCGGTCAGCCCGACATGATAATAATCCCAGGAACGAAGAATACTATCTCAGATCTTCGCTGGCTGCGCCAGAGCGGGGTTGAGGCTGCGATAAAGCAGCGCGTTTCGGGCGGCTGCGTGCTCGTCGGAATATGCGGCGGCTATCAGATGCTCGGTCAGAGGATAGACGATCCGCTCGGCACCGAGGGCGGCGGAAGCATTGACGGAATGGGGCTTCTTCCGGCAAATACCGAGTTTTTTGACGAAAAAAGGCGCGTTCAGATAAGCGGCACAATCCTTGAAACAGGCGGTATTCTTGAAGGACTATCGAGCCGCAATGTCGAGGGATATGAGATACACATGGGCAAAACGACGCTGCTTGAAGGCGCGAAGCCACTGCTTCGGCTGGAAAGCGGAGAAATAGACGGCTGTCAGAACAGGAACGTTTACGGCTGCTACCTGCACGGCTTCTTCGACTCCGAGGACTGCCGCAGAGGTATAGTAAATGCTCTTTGCAAAAAGCGCGGCATAAGCCCTGAGAGCATCGAGGTCTTTGACATTAAAAAGTATAAGGAAGCGCAGTATGACATTCTTGCGGACGCGGTTCGCGAGAGCCTTGATATGAAAAGCGTCTACAGGATTCTTGAGGAGGGAATATGAAAGAGGGACTGATACACATTTACACCGGCGAGGGCAAGGGCAAGACCACTGCCGCGCTCGGTCTTTCGCTGCGCGCGGCGGGCGCGGGAATGAAGGTTGTAATTGTCCAGCTTATGAAGGGGCGCGAGACCTCCGAGGCCGAAACGCTGGGGCTTATTCCGAATATTACACTTATACGCAACAAGTCTGACGGTGGCTTCTGGAGAAACATGAGCGAGGAAAAAAGGGAGAGCCGCCGCCATGAGCATAACGCGAACATTAAGATGGCGCTCGATTTGGTGGATGCGGGACAGTGTGACCTTCTTGTGCTCGACGAGGCTGTTTCCGCTTACAATCTCGGCGCTCTTGACAGAGAACTTATAGAAAAGCTTTTGAAGAATAAGCCTGCAGGGCTGGAGCTGGTTTTGACCGGGCGCGAGCCCTGCGAGCTGTTCCTTGATTGCGCGGACTACGTTACGGAAATGAAAAAGGTCAAGCACCCCTTCGACAGGGGCATAGTCGCAAGACAGGGAATTGAAGACTAAGATACTAAACTAAAATGCATAAAAACCGCGCAGGAGCGCGGTTTTTTTATTGCTAAGTAGACAGTTCAGCTGTTGAGTGGTAAAATGTTCCGCTTCAGGTAGCGCTTGTTACCATAGTTCTGGGAAAGTACCTAAAGGAGCGAGAGAAGAAGGAGAGACTCGGCAAGACGAATATGCTCGTCAGCGCCTTTTTCAGCGAGGCAGGAAACGAGCTGATAGGAACGCTGCTTAAATTCGGCAAACCCGGAGAGAAATTAAGACCCTATCTCGCGGTGAAGCAGGAATGGTCGGACTCGGATTTTAAAAGGGCGACAGAGTGCGTCAGGGGCTGTGATGTAGAGGTTACATGCACGGCGGAGAATCTCTTGGAGCTTAAGGCGCTGCTGAAGGAAAAAAGACTTTTGCTTTTCATTATGCTCGAAAACCCCAATCTTCTGGAGCATGAGACATTCACAGATGCGCTCTGGGCGGTATTTCATATTACAGACGAGCTTATGGCGAGAGAGAGCTTTGACAATCTGCCTGAAAGCGATATCAGGCATCTTGAGTATGATATCAAGCGGGTCTACAGCTCCGTACTCGTACAGTGGATAGGCTATATGCGGCACCTTAAGGCCGACTACAGCTACCTTTTTTCGCTTGAAGCCAGAAAGAATCTTTTCGCCGGCGGCGGCAGCGTTATTGTGAAATAGAGAGCAAATATGTGAAAGGGCGCCCATTCGTTTTTCGAATGGGCGCTCCTTTGCTATTTGCCGAGCTGAGTTTTGATGTTTTCTATTCTCTGTGTGATGTAATCTACTATGGATACTGCGTCGGGGCTTAGCCTTTGCCCGCCGCCTCCGCCGTCCCGTTGTCTATCGCCTTCAGGCATCTGGCCTTCGCCGATGTTTGGCATCTGAGCATTTGTACCGTCCTGAGTTTGCCTATCGCCGCCGTTTGGTGCCTGACCTCCGTTTGGCATCTGTCCGCCTTTGCCGCCGCCCGGCATTTGTCCGCCGTTAGGCGCCTGCATATTTCCGTTAGTGTCGCCGGAGGGCATCGCGGGAGGAGCGTTGGCTGTTGTGCTGTCAGCACCTTGGGCGTTTTGGGGCATCTGCATTCCTCCGCCCATTCCGCCGCGGCCTCCGCTCTGAGTTTTTGTGGAAAGATCGGTGTCGCTTTTGCTTATGTTGGCTTCAAACTGCTCTATGGTATAAAACGCAGTCGGGTCGTTTTTGACCTCTTCCCTTATTACATTGGCAATTTCTGAGACCGTTCCTTCAAAGTCGCCAAAATACTCCACAAGGGATTTCACATAGCCAAGGTAACGCTCATAATATTCGTCGATTGCGAGCAGCTTCTGAATAAGCGGCCGCTGAGAGATGTCGACGCCGTAGACAGGAGAAGAGATGTCGGCGGTCACGCTTCCGCCGTTATCGGTGAAGCCGCCTATAGACATGTTGTAGTCCCAGCCGAGATAAGAGAACTTGCCGTTTGAGTACATAAGGTAGTAGTTATGAGCCTTTGAGCCGCTGTAGCTGTCGTAATTACCCATAACAGTATTGACGGCAATGTTTTTCAGAACGCTGTCAATATCGAGTATCTTTTCAAGCTCAGCCTTGTTGTCGCTTGTGGTGCTGTTAAGGACGCTGATAAGGTTTTTGATGTTCGACAGGTCCTCGTCCTCGCCATATTGAACCTCGAAGCCGCTGCCGTCATCACTGCTTGTCAATGTGCATTTTTCTGACTCTGCCTTGTACAAAACAGTGTCGCTTGATTCGGTGTATCTTTCGGTGAAGCTGTCCTCATATGCCTCTATGCAGAGGTAAAAGCCAAAAAGCTCCCCGTTTATATAGAGCCTGCAGTATGAAACGAAGGGCGTATCGCAGCCAAGATACTCGCTTGCGGCGTATGTTAAGTATTCGCGCATATAGGAGGGGTCAGAGTAGCAGGCGTTCAAGACAAACATATCAAGGCCGCTGAGCGTCTGACCGTCGACGTACTTATCCGTTTTTACCTTGAAGCCGTAGCGGTCGCTGTCGCTGTTCGCAACGGAGGTCAGGGAGCTGAAGCCCTTGGTTCGGAAGCCGACGTTCTTAACTGTCGTTCCGTTTACCGTAATGTTAGCGCTGTGGTACTCTTCCGCCTTTGCATTGTCCTTAATATCCTGCCAGTCCTCGTCACTGAGCTCGACCTTGACATCTATGTTGCCCTGGCCGAAGGTGGTGCCGTAAACCTTCTCGCTGTCGGCAAGCGCACCGATAGATGACTGAGAAGCCGCGGCGGCGGGTTCATCAGTATTTGTACTAGGAGTTGTTTCGGTTTTGTTCGCCGCGCTGCCGCAGGCGGCAAACGAAAACAGCAGACAGGTTGCTAAGACTGCCGATAATAATCGTTTTTTCATTTAATTCCCCCTTTTCAAAACCATGATAGGGCGGCGGCCTTAAAATAGTCTGAAAAAAGAGGAAAAATTTTAAAGTTAATAGGTGCAAAAATTGCAAATATTTTGTATTTTTTTATCGAATAATAGCATGAGAAATACATGCTAAAGGAGAATACTGCCATGAAAAAATATAGAGTATTTGTAAGCATAGCAATTGCCCTGCTTATATCCGCCTTTACTCTGCTGCCGGCGTCGGCAGCTTATAAAAGCTCGAATTTCAGAGAACGCACGAGGCGGTTTTATGACCCGAGTACAGACTATTTTGCCTCTAAGCTGGATGCGCTTGTTTCTGCAGGCACAATAAGCGCCGATCAGAAAAAAGAGATAAACGACACGGTTGGTGACGCTTTAGAGGAAGAAATGCTTAAGGATTTAAAGGCCGCGCTTAACAAGCTGACAGCGGAAGGGACTATAAAGTCGGGGCAGAGCAACCGCGTAAACTACGCCGTTTCCGATTCACTGAGGTCGGGAGACGGAAAGATAAGCGAGGCCATTAAAAGCATCGTTACGGAAGGCTCGCTGAGTGAGCAGCAGGGAGATTTTATAAAGGCTGAATTTGCGGCTATGCGCAGGCAGAGGATGAACGGTATCTATGAAAGCGCGCTTAACAGGCTTGCTGCCGAGGGGACGATATCCGAGCAGCTGAAAAGCGAGGTTTCAAGAGCTGTCGAGAATGAAGGTGTCCGGGGGCTTGGAAGCTCACTTAACAAGCTCATTGATGCCGGTACTATAACTCCTGAAGTGGAAAACAAGGTTTTCGAGGCGGTCGGAGATTCAATGAAGGAGGCGATGCGCCTAAGGTTTGAAGCCGCCGTTCGAAGCCTGACTGCCGACAAGGATATCACCGAGGAGCAGGCAGGGGCTGTGATAAACGCTCTGAAGTAATAGAAAACAGTTTGGAAATAATAACACGGTCATTCCAGCTTGGAATGACCGTGTTCTGACTGTCAGAAAACTCCCTCGAAGGTAATAGAAATCATTTTTCCGGGAATTCATTTCTCGGAAAAATACCACAGCCCGCGCAAATCGTGCGCGACCGGGGGTATCGCGGCGTAAGCCGCGTATCTAGGGGGAATTGGATTCCCCCTAGAATCTTATATACAGAGCTAATGAGTTAATACCCCAGAGGTTCTTGGATTAGCACAACTTCCATTTTGATTGAACCCATCTTTTTATAATAAATTATTTGTCCGCAGCAGATTCGCTCTGGACTATCGCAGTCATAGCAGCGGTCCTGTCTAATGGCGCACGGTGTCTTGAAACCATTCCGGGCAGCATTCATTGGAGCTGCAATGTTGCGTGCCCGCCAGACAGCGTCTTCCAACGTTGGAACTACTTTGTTTGCTCCTACAACAAAATATACTATTTCGTGACCGAACAGAGAACCGGCAATCCGGTTTCCTGTTTCGTCAATGTTCACCATCTCTCCGGTTTCAGCCAATGCGTTTACAGAGGTGAAAAATACTTCCGTTGTCAAACAACGCTTTGCGGTCGACCAGAAATCTGTCCCTGGCTCACAATGCATAGGATCTATTACCTGATTATGCGCCGAAAACGACCCGTAGAGCCTCATAGAACTTAGCGTAACCGAATCTCCAAAGCCAACCGTCTTTCCGTCTACTTTTCGGTTTAGGTACGCTACAGCCTCTTTTGCTGTTTCAAAGCAAGACACGGTATATCCTTTGCCTTTAAGCGAATCCATGGTTTTTTTCAGGTCCACAATTTTTCCCTCCTTAATTCCGATTGCTAATTTATAATTGCTGTTGTAGCTTTCTTCCCCAGTTATCGCTTTGCAGCCGGTTCTGCGCCTTTAATCAGTGCTTACCTAGAACAACTCAGTATACTTGCCAGTGACCGACGTAAGCCCACATATATAAGAGGGAGCCTATGATAAAAACTGAAGTCAGGATTAAGTCTGATCTTTTGCTTTTTGTGAGCGTCGAAAGCGCAATGGAAAGCGGAAAGAGCGAAGCGAGGTATCGCGGCCCCGAAAGCAGCCAGGTTGTGCCGAGCGCAACACAGAAGTAGGCGATAAAGTACGCAACGTAGGAGGCGCGAAGACGCTTTGCCGCGAGGCACATAATAACGAGTGATGAGAACATAAATATTATGTTCGGCAGCCACAGACCGAGCAGCATAAAGATATTGTCTTCATTAACACTCGCAATGGCGCAATACATCTGATAGGAGGCGGTGTTGAAGAAAAAGCCGAGCTTCTGCCCCCAGTGCTCGTACTGATATATCGTGTACTGAAAAGGATTTCCGGAAACAAGGTAATTGACATATAAATAAGCCGCAAAGCCCAAAGGGATAATAATGACGCAAAGGCAGTTCAAGACGTATTTAAAATTAAGTTTACCGCTCCTTTTAAGCCTTATGATGTCTGCTATAAGCTCAAAGCAAACAGGCGCGAGAAGAGTAACGCCTAGCGACCTTGTGAACGCGGCGAGACCGCCCAGCAAACAGGCGGGAAGATACCTCTTCCGCCTTGCGAAATATACGCAGGAGAGCGACAGAAGAAGAAACAGCGAATCGCTCATCGGAGCCGTGTAAAAGAAGGCGCTCGGTATCAGGACAAGGCACTTAACGGCTTTAATCGCGTCCGAATGGCCCATGTCTAGCCGCGCCAGCCGATACAGCACATAACCCGCGACGGAAAAAGACAGCTGCGATACTATGAGTCCTGACACAAAGGCACTTTTAAAAATAAGGGAGAAAAGCCGTATCAGTATCGGATAAAACGGCAGAAAGACCAGCCGCACAACCTCATGTATGCTGCCTGTGGACTGGTACCAGCGCTCGGCTATGTCGATATAGTGGAAGCTGTCTCCATAGGTCCAGATATCAAGGAAGGCGGAATAAAAGCCGCCGCTTAAGCCGCCCTGCAGCAATCGAAAGACAAAGGTGATGACAAAAACCAAAAGGCGGCTGAAAAGCAGGGCGAGAAATATATTAAAAAAAACTTTTTTCTCAGGCGCCTGTACCGATGCAGAAGCATCCCCGTCCCCGCTCCAGGCCTTTATCCATTGGGGGATAAAGATAATACCGAGCAGGGCGAAGAGGGCAGTAACTATTAAAGACGCAAGAGCCGCCGGCAGGTTTGCCGGCGGCTCCCTAAGCCACCAAGACAAATACAGGCCGGCAAGAGCCGTAAGACAAACGCCCGTATAGATCCATCTTCGCTTCATAGATTACTCCAAAGATATATTTTTCTCCATTATCAGCAGGGGACAAATGTTGCCCTCTTCCTTGCCGATCTGTCGGAAGCCGAATTTCTGATAAAAAGCGATAGCGCGTTTGTTGGTTTCGGCTACGCGAAGGCGGAGAGACCTTCTGCCGAGACGGCGATAGATTGAGGTTGCCTCACCTAGAAGCTGCACTGCAAGCCCCTTGCCGCGATAGGGCTCGTCCATATAGTAAAAAGCGATGCAGCCCGCGCCCTGCTCCTCGTCACGCCCTATATTGAGCTCGAGTATGCCGACGGACTTATCGCCAAGATACGCCTCGAGGACTGAAATGGGGAATTCGCGGCTGCGCTTTTTCGCAACCTCAAGATATATGTCGGAAAAACCTTCAAGGCTGCCGTGAGCCTGAATCCAGGCGTCTCGGTAGCAATCAAGAAACCTCTGCCCGCGTTTTTCGAGGTCCATCGGATGGTAGTGGATGTTTGTGCCGTCCGTGAAGTCCTCCTTCTTCCACCAATCATGCTTGTGGAAGGCGCTGATGGTCTTGGGCAGGTGCGAGTTGTCATTCATATATTCTATCCGAAGCTCGCCGTTTTCATAAATAAGATGTGTCACAGCGGTGTTGTCGCAGTAAAAAATCTTTGTGATTTCCTCGGGAGGCAGCTTCATTATAGTGCAAAGAAGCGCCCTGATTGCTCCGCCGTGAGTTACGACGGCTATGCTCTCGCCGTCATGCTTCTTCGCCAGAGCCTTAACGGTGCCGGTGATGCGCTCCGCCAGAGCGTAAAAGGACTCGCCGCCCTCTACGTTCCACTTGTGCGGAGCCTTGTTGTAGTTGTGATATTCCTCGGGCATGTTGCGCTCGACGTCGGCCCAGCAGGTATCCTCCCAGACGCCCATGTTGACCTCCCGAAGCTCGGGAAGGGTGGTCAAAGGGAGGTTCTTAGGGGCGTAGACGGCGGCTGCAGTAGCCTTTGTGCGGTACAGATCGCTGGAATACACGGCGTCTATATCTATATTCTCAAAGCGCTTACGGAGCGCCTCAATCTGGCGCATACCCATTTCGGTTACCAGACTGTCATACTGTCCCTGAATGCGGCGGTAAAGGTTGCCCTCAGCCTCCGCGTGCCTGATTACATATATTTGCGTCATTTCGATTCAGCCCTGTCCAGTGTGATAACCGTGCCGACAAGCTCAAAGTCCTTGGTTTTGACAATAAAGGAACGGCCGACTCTAACCTCCTGAGTTCCTACCTCGGTAAGCACGGAGGCCTCTACAACCTTCGCGTTTACGGTGAAGGTAAGATCAACGTATTCGTCGCTCTGGTCGGGCAGTATCGTAGTTTTGACGTAGGGGTCCGAGTTGGTCTTCTCAATTTTCTCGACCTTGCTGGCGGCGGATGAAACGCTCTTAATTTCACAGTCTATATATTTGCCGTCGGAAATCTGTTTTCCGGGCAGAGCGCTCTTAACATCGTCCAGAGATTCCTTCGGCACGCCCTGAACCAAAACGGTGAACGCGATATCGCTTTTTGTGGTTGCTGCACTTTCTCCGCCAAAGAACTTCATTCCGAAGAAAAGCGCGACGGCAAGTATCAAAACAATAATAATAATGTCAACTAGATTAATTTTCTTTTTTCCCTTTTGCATGGAGCATCTTCCTTTCAGGTTGCTTTATGAAGTCGGGCATAGTATAATATTCCCAAGGCGGAACCATTATATATGTGCCGATTACGCGTATTTTTGCGCTGCTGTACGGCCAAATACGACGTTCGCCGACAGCTATTGTATAATATAATTACCGATTTAACAAGAGCAGATATATAAAAAAATAAAGCTTTCGGAGGTCTTTGTGAAAATAATTACACTTATCAGCGGGGGCGACGTGGGCGGTGCCAAAACGCATGTTCTTTCACTCCTTAGGGAGCTTAACAAGGAAATAACAGCTGAGCTTGTCTGCTTTATGGAGGGCGACTTTTCGGCTGAGGCGAGAGCCATGGATATTCCGACCAGTGTTCTTAACTCGGGAAATACACTAAAGGATATTTCGCAGCTTAAAAAGCGCATATCCGAGGGCGGCTACGACCTTATCCACTGCCACGGCTCCAAAGCGAATTTTCTCGGAAGTCTCATAAAAAAGAGCTTAAAAATACCGGTTATTACGACTGTGCACAGCGATCCGCTGCTCGACTACATGGGACGCCCCGCCGGAAAGCTTGTGTACGGCACCATGAACCGGAATGCCCTTAAAAAGATGGACTATTACGTCGGTGTTTCAGACGCTATGACGGAGCTTCTGATTGACCGCGGCTTTCCGCCGGAGAGTATTTTTACGATATACAACGGCCTCGAATTTTCGGACGAGCCTCAGGAGTTTGACCGCTCGGCTTATCTCGCGTGGCACGGCATCGACGCGGATGAGTGTGTCGTCGTAGGCATTGCGGCAAGGCTAAACCCCGTAAAGGATATCGCTACGCTCATAAGGGGCTTCGCGGAGGCGGAGCATGAGTGCCCGAATCTGCGGCTGCTTATAGCCGGAGACGGAGAGCAGCGCGAAATGCTTGAAAACCTCGCAAAGGAGCTCGGCGTTTCCGAAAAGATACGCTTTCTCGGCTGGGTAAGCGATATCGGGGATTTCTATAAGGCGCTGGATATCAACACCTTGACCTCTGTCTCAGAGACCTTCCCCTATGCCCTGACGGAGGGCGCGAGGGAATGGCTTGCGACCGTCAGCTCACGCGTGGGAGGCGTGCCCTACTTCATCAAGGACGGGGTGAACGGTTTTCTCTTTAATCCGGGAGATTATAAGATGCTCGGCAATCGACTGACGGCGCTGGCGAAGGACCCGGAGCTTCGGAAAACGCTCGGCGAAAGCCTCGGATATAAGGCGAGGGAATGCTATTCCCTGAAGGCTACTCGGGATACTCAGCTGGGTATATATGAGACTGTGCTAAGGCGCTACCGCCGCGCCGCCGAGGGGAAGAGAGACGGCGTCGCCATCTGCGGAGCATACGGGCGCGGCAATATGGGCGACAACGCGATTCTTGAGGCGATTATTGAGGATATGCGCGAGATTGACCCGGATATGCCGCTTGTCGTGCTTTCAAAGGACCCTGCGGAAACGCGCAAAAAATACCGAGTTGCCTCGGTTTATATCTTCAATGTCTTAAAATTTAAGAAAACCGTCAATAAAACCAAGCTGTATATAAACGGAGGCGGCAGCCTTATTCAGGATGTAACCAGCCGCAGATCGCTGTTCTTTTATCTGTTCAATATTATTACCGCAAAAAGGGCCGGCAACCGCGTGCTTATGTACGGCTGCGGTATAGGGCCGGTGCTTAACAAGACGGACCGGCGGCTTTCAGGCAAGGTGCTCAACAATTATGTGGATGTAATTTCACTTCGTGAAAAAAGTTCGTTCGAGGAGCTTAAGAGCCTTAACGTAAGTAAACCGGAAATACTAATAAGCGCGGACCCGGCGCTTACGCTGCCTCCGGCCGCCGAGGCGACAGTCGACAGCGTTATGCTTGCGGCGGGCCTTGACCCGCACGGCGACTATATTTGCTTTTCACTCAGGAGTTGGAAGGGCTTTTCGGACAAGCTGTCCTGCTTTTTATCTGCTGCCGAATATGTGTACAACAGGTACGGCATGACTCCGGTGTTTATTCCGATCGATTACAACAGCGACATCCTTGTGGCGGGGAGAGTGGCTGAAAATCTGAAAACACCTTATTTTATAATGAAAAACGCCCTGACCTCGAACGAGATAATAGGTGTTATGTCGCGCATGAAGGCGGTGCTTTCCATGCGACTGCACGGGCTTATATTCGCGGCTCAAAGCGGTGTGCCTCTCGTAGGCGTTGCTTACGACCCGAAGGTAAGCGCCTTTATGGGGTATCTGGGACAGTCGCTCTGCTGCCGCCTTGAGGAAACAGACGAGAAATCGCTGAGGGATATGCTGGACAGGGCCGTTTCCATGGGAACTGAAAAGCAAAGCCTTAGGGAGTCCGCAGCGCGCCTTGCCGAGGCGGAAAAATTAAATACCGAGACCGCAAGAAGACTACTTGATAAGTAATCCCTGATTCAACCGCCTATCGGCGGCTAAGCGGATTAATTTCCGCCATTTCGCCAAAAAAGCCTCGTTAATACACAAAGTATTGCCTACGTTTTTTTGACGAACTGACGAAAATTTCTCTCGTTCATCCATCCGCTGACGGTCAAATCAGTGATTACCTTGGGTTTTGAACCAATAGCTTTTATATAAACAGCAAAGGAAATGAAATATGGATATAGTAAAAAGAATTTCGGACGAACTGAAGATAAGACCCTCTCAGGCCGAGGCGGCAATAAAGCTTCTCGACGAGGGCAACACCGTGCCCTTTATCGCGCGTTACCGAAAGGAGGTTACAGGCAGCCTTGACGACGAGGCGCTGAGAAACCTAAGCGAGAGATTAACGTCTCTTCGTGCCATTGAAGAGCGGCGCGAGGACGTTCGCAGGCTGATTTCGGAGCAGGAGAAGCTTACTGCGGAAGTTGAGGCGGCTCTTAACAAAGCTGAGTCTGTAGCAGAGATAGACGATATTTACAGGCCCTTCCGCCCAAAGCGGCGCACAAGGGCATCGATAGCCGCCGAGCAGGGGCTCGCTCCGCTTGCGGAAATTCTGCTGAAACAGGAAAAGAACGCCGACATTTTCAAGGCTGCGGAGGAGTTCATAAACGAGGAAAAGGGCGTTTCAAGCGTCGACGCGGCTCTTTCAGGCGCGAGGGACATTATTGCCGAGAAGGTTTCGGACACCGCGGAGTTTAGAAAGTGGATACGCGACTTTACCTTTGAAAACGGGCTTGTCATATCCAAGGCAAAAACCGCTGAGGACACCGTCTACAGCCAGTATTACGATTATACCGAGCCGCTTTCCAAGATTCCTCCGCACCGCGCGCTTGCGATAAACAGGGGTGAGCGCGAGGGCGTGCTATCGGTCAAGGTGGAGGTGGACGAGGAGCGAATACTCGCTTATCTTAAGGAAAAAATGTGCGGCGGAGCTGTTTCGGCCTCGTCAAATCAGGTCGCTGAGGCGTCTGAGGATGCCTACAAGCGGCTTATAGCGCCCTCGGTGCAAAACGAGGTCAGGGGAGCGGTCACGGAGAAGTCCGAGGCTCAGGCTATTGACGTTTTCGGCGAAAACCTCAAAAACCTGCTGCTTCAGCCGCCGGTGAGAGGGCGCGTTGTCATGGGCTTCGATCCTGCCTACCGCACGGGCTGCAAAATTGCCGTTGTAAACGACATCGGCGACGTGCTTATGACCACGGTGGTATATCCCACGCCGCCGCAGAGCAAAACCGAGGAAGCTCGGCGCATGCTGACCAATATAATAAATACCTTTAAAGTTGATATAATATCAATCGGCAACGGCACGGCCTCCAAGGAGAGCGAGATTTTCGTCGCCGACCTTCTAAAGAGCATTGAGCGCAAGGTGAGCTATATTATGACGAGCGAGGCGGGAGCATCGGTTTATTCCGCGTCAAAGCTTGCGAGCGAAGAGTTCCCCGAGTTCGACGTTTCTCTCAGAAGCGCGGTGTCGATAGCCAGAAGGCTCCAAGATCCGCTAGCTGAGCTTGTAAAAATAGACCCGAAGGCCATAGGCGTCGGGCAGTACCAGCACGACATGGACCCGAAGCAGCTTTCACAGTCGCTTAGCGGCGTGGTCGAGTCCTGCGTGAGCAGCGTGGGAGCCGACTTAAATACCGCATCGGTTTCGCTGCTTTCGCATATCGCGGGTATAAACGCCAATACAGCGAAGAATATATACGATTACAGGGTTTCAAATGACCGTTTTAATAAGCGAGCCGAGCTTAAGAAGGTCAAGGGTATAGGCGAAAAGGCCTTCCTGCAGTGCGCCGGCTTTCTGAGAGTGCCGGAGAGCCGTGAGGTGCTCGACAACACCGCTGTGCACCCCGAATCCTACGAGGCGGCGAAGAACCTGCTGATGCTGACCGGCTACACGGAGGAGGATGTCAAAAACCGCAGGGTGAATGAGCTTAGCGAACGCATTTCACAGCTTGGATGGACAAACGTCGCGCAAAGGCTCAAAATCGGCGAGCCGACCTTGAGGGACATTGTCTCCGAGCTGCTGAAACCCGGACGTGACCCGCGTGACGAGCTGCCGCAGCCGATACTTCGCACCGATATTCTGGATATAAAGAGCCTCAAGCCCGGAATGGAGCTTGTGGGGACTGTACGGAATGTCGCTGACTTCGGTGCCTTTGTCGATATCGGCGTGCATCAGGACGGGCTTGTGCATATAAGCAAGCTTTCTGACAAGTTCATAAAGCGCGCGATGGACGTAGTGAGCATTGGGGACATAATAAAGGTGCGAGTCCTTGAAGTGGACACCGCTAAAAAGAGGATATCGCTTCAGAAAATTTAGGTAAGCACTGATTAATCCGACATCACCGTCTTGGCGGGTCTAACACCCCCACTCATCGTTAAAAAAGCTTGAAATAAACCAATTATTCCTGCACTTTTTTGCCTCGATTGGGGATGTTATCCCCACCAATCCGGCAACGCCGGATTAATCAGTGATTACCTAGGAGGGATTTCCGTGTATAAGCAGAAAATCGACGCATATTTTGAAAAGCACAGGGACGAGATGGTCAAAAACATCTGCCGCCTTATAAATATTAAGAGCGTCAGGGGCGAGCCGCAAAACGGAATGCCCTTTGGCGAAGGCCCCGCTGCAGCTCTTGCGGAAGCGCTAAAAATCGCTTCGGAGCTGGGGTTTAAACCGAAAAACATGGAAAACTACGTTGGCGTGGTCGATTTAAACCAGAAAGAGACTGAGCTTACGATACTTTCACACCTTGATGTCGTACCTGAGGGCAAAGGCTGGACTAAAGAGCCGTTTTCGGCGGCCGCTCAGGACGGTAAAATATTCGGACGCGGCGCGTCCGATGACAAAGGGCCCTCTATCGCCGCGCTTTACGCTCTCGCCGCCGCGCGGGAGATTGAGCCAAGCCTAGGCAAAAACGCAAGGCTTGTGTTAGGAACGGCGGAGGAGACAGGAAGCGAGGACATCGCCTATTACTACGGGCGCGAGAAAGCTTCCCCCTTTACCTTTTCACCCGACGGGGATTTCCCGATTATAAACGCGGAGAAGGGGAGATACGCCCCCACTCTTGAGGCTTCATGGGCGGAGAGCGCCGATTTGCCTCGCATTGTATCAATAAGAGCGGGAGAAGCGGCAAATGCGGTTCCGTCGGAAGCTGTCGCGGTAGTCGAGGGACTTGACTTCGAAGTATATGAAGAATACTGCGATATGTATAACGAATATACGGGAGCTGAATTCTCGCTTAGCCAAGAGGGAAACCTGATTACCGTAACGGCGAAGGGCAGGGGCGCCCACGCCGCAGAACTTCAGCAGGGCAACAACGCACTCACTGCCATGATATTTTTACTCTCCCATACAAACTTTGCTCCGAGCGAAAGCTATAATATGATTTGTCAGCTCAACACCTTCTTCTCTCACGGCGATTTTTACGGTAAAGGACTCGGAATTGAGCAAAAAGATGAGGTTTCGGGGCCACTGACGCTTAGTTTAGATGTAATGGATTATAGATTGACAGGGTTTTTAGCTCGCTTTGACTGCCGCTTCCCGATAAGCGGTACAAAAGAGGGCACAGCCGATGCCGCCGACGCCGCATTTAGGGCAAAAGGCATTGAAATTAAAGGACAAGACAGCTTTACTCCGCCACACTATGTTCCCGCTGATTCACCCTTTGTAAAGACCCTGCTTTCGGCCTTTGAGGAACATACTGACTGTGAAGGAAAATGCCTTGCCATAGGCGGAGGCACTTATGTGCACGGAATTGAGGGCGCAGTTGCCTTCGGATGCACTATGCCGGGGAGAGACAACCATATTCACGGCGCCGACGAGTATGTAATTATTGATGAAATCATCACCGGGGCGAAGATTTTTACCCAGGCGATACTCGATATCTGCAAATAGAAAAAAATATTTGCGCATGTGCGTATGGAGGGAAGGTTTGCAACAAGCTTCAAACTTATCTGAATTCAAGTGCGTGTTCTCGCCCTGCGCGCAACCGCAACACATGCACAAAATGACCATTCCTTTTCATGGTCATTTTGTGCCTTAGAAAAGCGAAAGGAATGGTTATAAACATGATAACTTTCGAACAAATAAAAAACGATGAGACAATAAAAACATATATAACAAAGGCCGACGAATCGCTGATTGCCCTCGGCTATACCGAGCACAGCTTCGCCCATGTCACAAAGGTTGCAGAGACGGCGAAGTACATACTCGAGACGCTCGGTTATCCGGAGCGGGACTGCGAGCTTGCCTGGATTGCGGGCTATCTTCACGATATGGGCAACCTCGTCAACCGCAAGGACCACGCACAAAGCGGCGCGGTTATGGCGTTTCGTTTGCTTGACAAAATGGGTTTCCCTGCTGAGGAAATTGCAACCATAGTAACTGCAATAGGCAACCACGACGAGGGCACGGCAGAAGCGGTAAACCCCGTTTCGGCGGCACTTATCCTCGCCGATAAAACCGATGTTCGCCGCAGCCGCGTAAGAAATAAGGACGAATCGACCTTTGACATCCATGACCGCGTGAACTACTCGGTTAAAAAGTCGATAACGAAGATCAACGAGGACAAAACGATAATCAAGCTCAAGCTTACAGTAGACTCGCGCTACGGCTCGGTCATGGACTATTTTGAGATATTCCTCGGGCGAATGATACTCTGCCGCAAGGCTGCCGAATTTCTGCATCTGAAATTCCGCCTTGTGATAAAT
>CAYQMY010000005.1:20674-28394 GCA_964418735.1 uncultured Oscillospiraceae bacterium
TTAAGCTTATTATCAACGAACAGCAGCTATTGTAGGAAATGAAAGGGGCTTTTTATGAACACTCCTTATGAGGTTTCTGAACTCGGCAAGGGCTTTTGGGCAATAAAAGAAGATTTCGTTCGTTTTTTTCTAATTGAGGGCAGCGATAGGGCTATGCTCCTTGACACAGGCCTTGGGGGCGGCAATTTGCCGGAGCTTATAAAGAGCCTGACGAACAAACCCATTATCGTCGTCAACACTCACACGGACGGGGATCATGTGGGCGGCAACGGCTTCTTTGAATGCGTCCACATGCACCCCTCAGAGTACGACTATTATCTATATGACAAGCCGGATAGAAAGCAGAAGCTTGCTCCCATCTGGGAGGGCGACGTTATTGATCTGGGAGGCCAGAGCTTTGAGGTTATACTGATTCCGGGGCACACTCCGGGCAGCATAGCCCTGCTTGACAGGGACAACCGTATCCTTTTTGCAGGGGATTCACTGCAAAGAGAGCTTACCTTTATGGTTGGTCGGGGGAGAAATCTGCCCGCCTTCGGTGAAACACTAAAAAAGCTTATTGAACTAATACCTGCGTTCGATACTGTATACACCTTCCACGGACCCGTGTGCAAAGAAGGAACAGAGCTTGTAAGGGATGTCGCCGCGGCCTACGAAATGCTTATGGCTGGCAAGGTAAAGGGAGTACCGACGGATGAGCCAAGGAAAGCAAAAATTTACGACTGCAAAGTTACAAGGTTTCTCACAGAGCCGGACTTTGAGTCTTAGGTATTATTCGTTCTCAACTATTTTTTGGTCAGGCTGTTATTTCACTGCATACGACCCGTAATAATTCGAATATAATATTAATGCAGCTGACGGCAAGAAAACTGCCATCAGCTGCATTATGTTATGAATACGAAAAAGGGAAGTGGAATTTATGGCATCCAACAATTCTAACGCCGCCATAAGGGCAATGCGGAAATGGCTGTATTTTGGGATACCTTTGATGTTTTTAGTCGGAGGGCTTACGCACTTCGCCTATGAGCTCTCCGGTCAGAATCCCGCGGTTGCCATTTTTGCTCCAGTTAACGAAAGCGTTTGGGAGCATATTAAAATGGCGTTTTGGGTGCCGCTTATCTGGTGGATTATCGGATACTTCGTGCTTTCTGATAAGTACGGAATCTCGGCCTGCGGCTGGTTCACTGCTTGTGCCGCAGCGCTTTATTTCAATGTCATCTTCATAACGGCCTTTTACTATACATATTCGGGGGCTTTTGGCTGCCATTCGGTTTTTATAGACATACTATCATTTTTGCTCAGTCTGATACTCGGAAGCGTTCTTGGAGTTCATGTTTATAAGTATGGCGGTTTCAGGCGAAAGGTGTGCATATATCCCTTTATAGCTATTGCTGTTCTCGCGGCCGCGTTTGCCGCGTTCACCTTCTATCCGCCGCATATTCCGCTGTTCTTTGACTCGAGTACCGGAAATTACGGGATAGCATAGTACTCAAAAAGCGTAAAAATACGCTTTGACCGATCGGTTTGGATCGTTCAAAGCGTATTTTTGTTTCATTGTCGGAAGGAAGGCCAAGCAGCCGTCTCTCACTCGCAGGAGTCAGCGACCTAGGATTCAATAAGCTCCGCCTTGTTTTGCCGCTCGAGACTTCTCAGATGCTCGGCTTCCTCGCGGTTTAGCTGCTTGAGCACGCCGACATATAGGAATAATGATACGGCCATGGTCAGACAGTCGGAGATCGGCTGTGTCCAAATAATACCGTAAAGCCCTAATGAAAAGTTCATAATCAAAAGCAGGGGAATATTTATAAGTCCCTGACGGCAGGCGGAGAGAATTAGAGACTGAAGCCCCTTGCCCATTGCCTGAAAGGTTATGTTGAGCAGAGCGTTCATGTGCATGAAGGGCACCGCAAGACAGGCTATCCTCAGAAATTTTGACCCAAGGTCGACAGTTTCGCGGTTGTCGATGAAAAACCGTACAAGAGTTGGGGAGAAAATCTCAAAAGCAACAATACACACTAATGTAAAACCTACAGAAAATATTATTGCGAAACGGCTGAAAGCCTTCATTCTCGTGTAATTTTTCGCGGCATAGTTATACGCTATAAGCGGCAGAAGACCCTGCCCCATGCCTGCGCCGATACAGGTCGGCAGCATGTCGAGCTTCTTTACAATTCCAATAGCTGCCAGGGGTATATCTCCGTAGCCGGAGGCAAGCCTGTTTGCTAGCATGTTTGAAGCAACTGCGAGAATAGTTGCGAGAGCCGCGGGAAAGCCGACCGCAAGAATCTTCGATATATGCTCCCAAGGCAGACGGTAGTTTTTCGGGTTAATTGAAAGCACCGTTCGGCCTCGCATTTTATAAATCACTATCAGGAAGTATATGGCGGAGGCGACGTTTGAAAGCATTGTTGCCATAGCCGCGCCTTTGACGTACAGACCTAGAGGGAAGATGAAAATGGGGTCGAGTATTATGTTGAGTATCCCGCCGCCCGCGATGCCAATGCTCGCTTGCCTCGCATAGCCCTCGCTTCTGAGAAAATTTGCGAGAAGCATGCTGATAGTGGTTGGCACGGCACCTACCACGATTACCCAGATTACATAGTCACGGGAATATGGCAAAGTGTTTTGGCTTGCCCCGAGAGTGTCGAGCAGGGAGTCCATAAACAGCAGAATCACTATTGAAAAGATAACAGCGGTGGCTACTCCCGACCAGAAGGAAAATGAGCTGATGCGTTTTGCTTCCTCGGATCTTCTTGCGCCAAGCATCCGGGAAATTAGACTTCCGCCGCCAATACCGAAAAGGTTTCCGAGGGAGGTTATTAAGAAAAATAGAGGAAAAGTAATCGATACTCCCGCTACCATATAGGGATTGGCCGTCTGTCCTATGTAGAAGGTGTCGGCAAGATTATAAATCATCGTGATCAGCTGACTCATTATTGTTGGGATTGCAAGAGAAAGCAAGGCCTTTGGGACGGGCATGCTTTCGAAGATTTCTTTTTTTCTATCCATTATCAAGCATCCTTCTTTAGCGAGTATATTTAATCTGGCGTGTTTTCAAATGCATAATATAGCTAATAAAAGTGAAAGACGGAGCGCTTCTAGCACCGTCTTTTTTCTCTAGCTTTAAACACCTGCTTCGGCTCTTTGAGCAGCCGGCGCGGCGTTCTCTGCTAACTCGCGTCTGAGCCTCTTCATGATAGAGCTGTAAAGTCCAAGGGAAATAACAAGCGTCAGAGAATCGGCAATAAGCTGAGTCCAGATAATGCCGAAGAGTCCCGCAATGTAATTCATCAGGAAAAGCAGGGGGATGTTGAATAGCCCCTGACGGCAAATCGAAAGCACGAGGGTCTGCGTGCCCTTGCCCATTGCCTGAAAGGTCGTATTTAGCAAAAAGTTCATTTGCATGACCGGTACAGCAAGGCAGGCTATTCTGAGGAATTTTGTGCCCAACGCTATCGTTTCAGGGTCCGGTATGAAAACACGCACAAGAAATGAGGGGATGATTTGAAATATTGCAATGCAAAGCAACGAAAAGCCTATGGCCCAGGTGCGTCCGGTATTGCTTACCGAATGCATGCGGTCATAGTTTTTCGCGGCATAGTTATAAGCCATAAGCGGCAGCATGCCCTGCGACAGGCCCATGCTTACGCTCATCGGTATCATATCAATCTTTTTTACTATGCCGAAGGCCGCAAGAGGTATATCGCCGTAGCCTGCAGAGAGCTTGTTGATGACCATGGTCGAAACACAGACCAGAAGCGTTGCAATTGCCGCCGGAAAGCCAACTGACAGCATTTGCTTTATCTGAGCCAAAGGAAGCTTAATGTTCTTCGGCGACATCGACAGCACTGTGCTCTCACGCATTCTGTAGATTACAATGAGAAAATAAACCATACTGGCGACGTTTGAAAGCATTGTTGCGATTGCCGCACCCTTTACCCCCATGTTCAGCGGGAAAATGAATATCGGGTCGAGTATCATATTAAGTATTCCGCCACCGGCGATGCCGAAGCTCGCCTGCTTTGCGCAGCCCTCGCTGCGGAGGAAATGACCCAGATATGAGCTTATCGCGGTCGGGATGCCGCCTACGACTATTACCCAGAAGGTGTAGTCAGAGGCAAAGGGAAGAGTGTTGACGCTGGCTCCCAAATACTTAAGAAGCGGTTCCATTACTGACAAAACCAATAATGAATAAATAAGCGACAAGCCAATTCCGGTCCAGAAGCCGAAGGAGGATATGCGCTTTGCCTCCTCGGGACGGCTTGCGCCGAGCATGCGCGAAATCAGGCTTCCGCCTCCTATGCCGATAAGATTGGCTATTGAGACTATAATAAAAAACAGCGGAGCAGACAGGGATACGCCCGCGACCATAAAGGGATTATTAGTCTGCCCGATAAAAAACGTATCCGCAAGGTTATAAATCATTGTAATAAGCTGACTAAGTATCGTCGGTATTGCAAGGCTGGCTAAAGCCTTCCGCACCGGCATCGACTCAAAAATTTCTTTCTTTTTATCCATAGAAAATGCTCACTCCAAATAAAAATGCGCGGCACAGGTATTAACGAGCAAGCTATATATATCTGCATAGTTGACCTCTCCGCATTACACATTGTACAACTAAAGATTCAAATTGGCAATGACTTTGCTTAAAAAATGTTTTTAAGCGTTTTAGCAGCATCAAAAAATGAGCCGCCGGAAGGCAGCTCATTTTGCTTTTTGAAGATGTAGGAATAATATGAAAAACCATTTTTCCTCGGAGAAATCACGCGCCCGCACAAACCGCGCGCGACAGGGGGTATCGCGGAGTAAGCCGCGTATCTAGTGAATTAAAGCCTGTCGGCCATGGCCTCTAATAGCTTTGCGTCCGCGCTCAGCTCCTGTACTGAAGCCGCAATCTGCGAAAATGCCGAAGACTCGGTGCTTATTATTTCGGTCGTTTTTTCAGTCATCTCACAGATATCCTTAACAGACTTGTTGACGGCCTCAAGCAGTAAATCTATCTTGCCCATGGACTGGCGGCTGGTATCGGAGAGCTTTCTTATCTCCTGTGCGATTACCTTGAAGCCCTTGCCGTCAGCGCCCGCTCTTGTAGCCTCTATTGAGGCGTTTATTCCGAGCAGGTTGGTCTGTGAGGTTACCTGATTGATAAAACCGAATATTTTGTCCGTGCTGTTAACATTGCTTTGCGCTTCGTCTATCATATGCGATGCTTCCGCGTTCATTTCGACAATAGTTTGAAGCTTCTGTGCGAAATTTACCGTGACGTCCGCTATCTGATGGAGCGCTTCGGAAAGGTGCTTCGAGTAGTTTAATAGCTCGTCTCTTCTTGAAAGGCTTTTTGCGACCATAACGCAGCCCTCCAGCTTGCCGTATCTGTTTTTGATGGGTACAACGTAGTTTTTGAACGCCGTCCCGTAAACTTCTTTCGGGACTTCGTTTATTATAGTATGGCCTTCTTGCATAGCCTTGTAGGCCGTGCCGCCGCTACGTAACGGCTCTCCGGGTGTGCTGTTTATCGGAATAGCGGAGCATGCCTGATTACTAAGATACTTCTCCGTATCTGTGATTGCTATAGAAGCCTCGTTATCAAAAAGATCCGATAAATATGGAAGAACAATGTTAAATGCATTAAGAACTTCGCTTTCCGAATAGAACTCTGCCATAATATATTCACTCCCCCAAATAAGTAACCGAGACATGATTTATAATATATATCGGTATTTTTTTACTTAAGATAAATTTTTTTTATTTATTTTTACTAAAATATAACAAAACATAAGTTCATAACCATTGTCGGCGAAATTTGTTAAGTTAAATAACCGAAAACTTATAAAAATCAGGGGATGAACGGTACACAAGATGCTTCTTTTGCGGCTTGAATTGTCGGCTTACGGCATAGTGCGTTTACGTGATATGATGTTGCCATAAGTTATACCCGCGAAGGAGGTTTTCACGCGTTGAGCATAAAAACACCAGGAAAAAGCTGCAGCCTCGATTTTGGGGCGGCAAACGCAAAGCAGAGGCTTTTTTATCTTTCGAGAGCGCTCTATACGGCTTACGGAGGGGCAAGGGGCGGCGGAAAATCACACGCCGTCAGAATCAAGGCCGCGGGCGGTGCGCTGACACATCCCGGAATAAGGATTCTTATTGTCCGGCGAACCTATCCGGAGCTTCAGAATTCTCTTTTAGAGCCGCTTACAAAGCTGATTCCAAGAGAGCTTGCGAGCTACAGCGCCTCTATGCGTACGCTAAGCTTTTTTAACGGCTCTGTAATCAAATTTGGGCATTGCAGCTTAGGCGCACTCGGTGAGTATCAGGGGCAGGAATACGATTGGATATTCATGGACGAGGCGACGCAGTTCACATATGACGAGTTTCGGACCTTAGGCGGCTGCCTTCGCGGCGTGAGCGATATCCCCAAGCGCTTTTACCTCACCTGCAACCCCGGAGGCGTGGGGCACAGCTGGGTAAAAAGGCTTTTTATAGACAGAAACTTCTGCACTGACCTAAATGACCCCGAAAGAAGCGAAGACCCAGCCGATTACAGCTTCATCTTCGCGACGGTCGAAGACAACGAGGCTGTGCTTAGGGGCTCGCCGCAGTATCTGAAAATGCTGTCCTGTCTGCCGGAGAGTATAAGGCGGGCGCACCGCTACGGCGAGTGGGACTCGCTGTCGGGCAGCTATTTTTCCGAGTTTAGGTGGGAGACACACACAGTTCCGCCGT
Source organism: uncultured Oscillospiraceae bacterium (assembly GCA_964418735.1). GTDB lineage: Bacteria > Bacillota > Clostridia > Oscillospirales > Oscillospiraceae > DUPK01. The sequence continues at coordinate 27,401 of CAYQMY010000005.1, forward strand.
TTAAGATACCTCATGGATGGACGAGATACAGAGTCTTTGACTACGGACTTGATATGTTCGCCTGCCTTTGGGTGGCGGTTGACAGCGGGGGCAGGAGCTATGTCTACCGCGAGGCGAGAGTCAGAAACCTAATCGTTTCAGAAGCGGCGAAGCTGATGCGCGAAATGACGATGCCTGAAGAGAAAATTGCCTGCACCATAGCTCCGACCGACATGTGGAGCACTCAGCGCGACAGCGGGCTTACGATTGCGGAGATTTTCGCGCAAAACGGAACCGCGCTTACAAGGGCGACTGAGCCGCACGATATCACTCACGCGACGGATGCCCTGCGCTACTACTGCAGAATGAGGGTGATACCCGGAGGCGACGATGAACGGCAGGAAGGGGACGAATACGGCGGCTACATTGACGCCATGACCGGCGGTGAGCCGGGGTTCGGGTATCTAGGATTTTGAATAACAAAAAGAGCCTGCTTTTTACTTAAATGCAGGCTCTTTTGCCGTATAAATGAATTATGCGTTACTATATTCTAATTCTCCTTAAAGCGGCGGATGCTATCTCAAAGTCCTTTCTATGGACATAAATCTTGTACTCGTTTATATAGGCTTCGGATTCTCCTACGCGGTCGTTTAACATAAAGCCGTAGGAGCCGCGATTTCGGATGTTGCTATTAATTTTGACTAGCGTCTCGATGCCATTATCTTCAAGAATATTTCTAATTTGAATTTGCCGCTGCAACGAAGATGTGAGATAAACTTCCCTACGGTTAAAAATTGTAATCATATGGCCTCCGAAATAGCAGATTGTAGTAAATTTGCAGAAAATAGCCCGCGAATTAATATATGGCTATTATAATCTAACAAACGCCCTAATTCAACATAATGTGCAATGTTTTTGAAAAAACTGTTTATAGTTAAAAACTCAACACAACTGATAATAAATGTGCGCTGAACAAAGCTCAAAGCGTTGAAATACAAGCATTTCAACGCAATTT
>CAYQMY010000006.1:0-14943 GCA_964418735.1 uncultured Oscillospiraceae bacterium
ACGATGTAAGCTTTATTAGGGCAATCACAACAGCCTTTCCGATTATTTTCTTCCTTGTGGCGATACTCATAAGCCTGACTACTATGACCCGCATGGTAGAAGAGGACAGAGGACTTATCGGAACCTATAAATCACTGGGGTATTCCAATTTCAAAATCAGCCTGAAGTACATCCTCTATGCCGCACTTACCTGCGTGTTTGGTGCAATTCTGGGAAGTGCCATAGGATTTGCGGCTCTTCCTAAGGTGGTCGGGATTATCATGAGCCGAATGTATGAATTGCCCGCTTTTCGGCTTTATATTCATACCGGCTACGCAATGGGCGGATTTGGACTGTTTCTAATCGGCATTATGGGTGCGACCGCAATCTCCTGCGCTGAAATAATGCACAAGCGTCCGGCTGAGCTTATGCGTCCTAAGGTGCCGAGGGCCGGAGGCAGGATTCTGCTGGAGAGAATCCCTTTCATCTGGAAAAGGCTGAGCTTCCTCGGCAAAGTAACCTGCCGCAATCTTTTCCGATATAAAAAACGCGCAATAATGACGATTGCGGGTATTCTGGGCTGCACTATGCTAATAGTGTTTGCTTTCGGCATACGTGATACCGTTGACGGGCTTATGCCCGATCAATTTGAAACCGTGACCGTATATGACGCAATAGTTGCCACAGACAGCCTGAGCGAAGCGGAAATGGATGCTATAAGCATGGAGTGGAGAGCAGGCGGAATGGTGAAGGACGACCTGAAGCTGCAGATTTCCTCTATGACCCTGCGCGGTGAAAGTAAAAGTACTGACATAATAGTGATGGTTATTCCTGACGAAGCTGATTTGTCACACTATCTGCATTTGTATGATTACGAGACGGACCAGGAAGTATCGCTTCCGCCTGACGGGATTGTGGTCACTCGAAACGCCGCACAAAGGCTTGAACTGAGAGGCGGAGACGAGGCCTTCCTGCAAAACGGCGACAATTTAGAGCAAAAATTTCCGGTGGCCTTTGTGGCTTCAAACTATGCCGGCAACTACGTGTTTATCAGCGAAAGCTGCTATCGGGGCGCATTCGGAGACTATGAGGAGACCTCCTTCCTGATTAATTTGCAGGACGGAACGGAAGTGCGGAAGTGGCTCGATACACTAAGCGAAGACGAAAGAATTTTGAGCGTTAACAGCAGTCAGTCGACAATTGATTCCTTTAAAGATGTGGGCCGAATTGTCGATATGGTAGTCTATATTCTGATAGCGATGTCCGCTGTTTTGGCGTTTACGGTTTTGTTCACCCTTTCCAATATCAATATAAGCGAGAGGGAGCGTGAACTGTCCACGATCAAGGTGCTAGGTTTTCAACACAGAGAGCTTTACTCCTATGTAAATAAGGAAACCTTGATTCTTACGCTCATAGGCATTCTTTTCGGGCTTCCCGCAGGGTTTGGAATCACCTACTGGATACTTGCCGGAGTCAGCATCGCTGATGTCGCTTTCAGGGTTCGTGTTTCAACCCCCGCATATTTTATCGCGGCTTTGCTTACGCTGATTTTTGCCTTGCTCGTAAACAGTATCACCAATAAGGGGCTTAGGAACATCAACATGGCGGAAGCACTGAAAAGTGTGGAGTAAATAATGCAAAAAAGGCAGAGCGACATTTTATCCGTCGCTTTGCCCTTTTTGCATTTTTCCGAGAAAAATGTTAGGGCAGGAACGCAAAATCATACTTTGGGTGGATTGCAAAGATTGTAATATGTGCTAAACTAGCTTATATGCCAAATAATGCTGATTTTCGAAGGAGTCGGAGCATGATCGATGTCGCTTCTGTTATTATAAAGCCCTCGCTTAAGGAAATTTTTCTGACCGGCCTTGAAAACTGCCGGGTCATTTTGTTTTCCGCGCCCTGCGGTTGCGGGAAAACCACGGCCGCAAAGGCGCTGCTTTCTGGGCATACAGTCTGCTCGCTAAACGCTGCGGATGCGGCGTTCCTTCAGGGAGATATCCCGCGAAACTGTGACGTTGTGCTTGTTGACGACCTGCATTACCTGCTGGAGTCCGAGCGCCGTGAAGCGCTATGTTCCCTGATTCGCAAACGCAGCGATCTGCGATTTGTGCTGCTAGGCCGCGGGGCAATACCGGGCTGGCTGATGCCCTTTCAATTTTCGGGGATTTTGCTTACTATAGAAGTTCAGGCTTTGTTATTCGACATCGAGACAACCCAGCGCATGCTTGGGGCTCGCGGCATTACGGTACCCCCCAGAGATATGAGCGCGATTCAGCGGGATTTAAAGGGCTATCCCATTGCGATGGATATCCTATGCCGCAAGCTGAAGGACGGGGCGAGGTACGGCGCCGATGTTCTGGACGCGGTCAAGCGTGAGCTTTTCTTTTACTTTGACGAGGCGGTTTACCAAAGGTTTGAACCACCGCTGCAGCGCTTGCTAATAAGCCTCGCCCCTTTTGAAAGCATCCATCTGGAGCTTGCAAAAATGGTCAGCGGAGATTCACGCGCAGGAGAGCTGCTGGGTATTGTCCAGCGAGACACGACAATGCTTCTTTTCGACGGATTGGACAGCTATCGTTATTGGCCGATCTTCCGGGAATTTTTGATGTGGGAGCTTCGGCAGAAGCTCACCGACGCGGAGCAGCGCAGCCTTTACAGCCGCGCGGCACTTCATTTTGAGCTGCACGATGAGCTCGAAAAGGCGCTTGAGTGCTACTCGCATGCAGGTGAACAGAGCAAGGTGTCCGCGCTGCTGGTTAAAAACGCCGAGAGGCACCCCGGCGCCGGCTACTACCAAGAGCTGCAAAACTATTATTTTGAGCTTCCGAGTGAGGAGATACTAAAATCTCCCTCGCTTATGTGCGCAATGAGCATGCTGGCGGCAATGTGCCTTGATTTTGAGGCCTCTGAGCGCTGGTTCTGCGAGCTGCAGGGCTATGCCGCGAGGCTGAAAAAGACCGACTCTGATTACAAAAACGTTCAGGGAAGACTGGCATATCTGGATATTGCTTTGCCCCAGCGTGTAAGCAAGGGTCTGATTGAGGTGGTCGGAAGAGTGTTTCGCGTTATGGCGGAAAAGCAGCTCAATGTACCTTCCTTTTCCGTTACCAGCAATCTGCCGAGCGTCATGAACGGCGGCAAAGACTTCTGCGAGTGGTCAAAGAAGGACGAGCTTTTGTACGCCACCATGAGAAAGCCTTTGGAAACCGTTATGGGACGCGACGGTGTTGGGCTTGCCGACTGCGGCATCTGCGAGAGCAAGTTTGAAAAGGGAGAGGACGTGTCGAAGCGTCTGCTCACACTCATGTCCCGCCTGGGAGAGATTCAGGCGCGCGGGACACCGGACATTGAGTTTGCCGTTGTCGGTCTGCTTGCGCGTGTTCAGGTTTCGCAGGGAAAGGCCGCCGCTGCGCTGGAATCGCTCGGGAGCCTGCGCGAGAAATTTTCAGAAACCGGACAAACACGCTTTCTGGCGAACATCGACGCGATGCTCTGCCGTATTCATCTCCGGCTGGGAGATACAGAAGCCGTTCGCTCTTGGCTACTCGAGAGGGCACCGAAAAACGATGTGCGGCTGTGGGTCATGTGGCGCTATCAGTATTTCACGCAGGTAATGGTGCAGCTTGCCGAAGGCGAGTATAACGAGGCGCTGCTGATTCTTGCGCGCCTAAAGCCTTACTGCGTGCATTGCGGGCGGGTTATGGACGGAATTTACATACGCCTTCTTTCGGCAATATGTATGGAACGCATGGGCGATGCGGATTGGAAAACGGAGCTGCGCACGGCACTGGACGACTGCTTTGAATTTAAGTTCATCTGGCCTGTCGCTCAGTACGGCGTTGCGATTTTGCCCCTTTTAGGCGAGTGCGGCTGGGAAGGTGATGCGGCATATCTTGAGGAGCTGATTTCGGCGGCACGGGTGCAGGCGGTTCATTATCCAAGGTTTTTAAAGCCAAAGGCGCAGCCCATTGAGCCACTCTCGGCGGCCGAGACGCAGGTGCTTAAGCTGATTTGCGAAAATCTGAGCAATCAGGAAATAGGGGAGATACTGGGTATCAAGCTGCCGACGGTAAAAACTCATGTCAGCCGTGTTCTGCAAAAGCTTGCGGTGAGCCGCAGAAGCGAAGCCAAGGCCGCCGCAGAAAAACTGCGGTTAATATAGGAGGGTGTTCGATGGAAGAAACAATGCTGACACTGAAACCGGGCGCAACGCTTATCGAACTGAACGGGCAAATCGGCATTCTGCTTAATGACCGCGCTAAATATACGAAGGACGATAGGCAGTCCGCGCTGTTAAGCGCGCTGGTTCTTAAAAACCGGCCTCTTGAAAGCCTGAAGGAGCTTATTCAAGCGCAGGTCAGCGGAGCTGACGGAGAAAATGAGATATCCCTTGCCATTGCCGAATTTATACTGGATTTCGGCGAGTATCTGGAATCGTAATAAAATAACTAAAGATAGAAATAATAGATACAAGGGCGGCCGTCCAAAGGGAAGGCCGCCCTTGTATCTATTAATGTCGAAAACCAACGGGGAGAGCTGGCAGCGTGCCGCGAAAAATCTGCCCCATCCTTACGTGCGTTACTTAATCTGGAAGAACTTTGTAGGGGATGTTTGGCGTGGCTGACAAAATTTACAAAGCATGGATTTTTTACCTTGCCGCAGGAGACCGTTTTTGTTCTCGATGCACATAAAGGAGACCTGCATGAGGGTTGTTTTGCACATAAATGTAAAAAGTTGTTGACCGTTGCCCTTAATTTATACTATTCTATAAATTGAAGTTAAAAATATTTTTTTAGTGAAAGAGGAAGAGGTGCATACAGCTGGTAAAGGAAAAGGAGAGTATCAGGCCCAAAAATAATATGAATGGTGGAATTCATGATGATTAAAAACAAAAAAGACTTTGGTCTGGGCGTTGCCTCGATTTTGATAGCTGCAATCATCACATATATGTCCATGCAGCTCAAGGCAACAGGATACGAGGGCGACCCGGGTCCCAAAATGTTCCCGATGATTGGCGCGGCTCTAATGTTTATTTGCGGTCTTGCCCTTGTTGTTAAGCAGGGCGAGGAAGCGGGCGTGTTCCTTACTGGAAAGCAGTGGAAAGCGGCACTTTCTCTGTTTGGCGTTTATATTGGAGCAACTGTTTTGTTCTTTTTGGTAGGCTTTACCATAGCGGTGCCCATCATCATCTTCGTACTTACCTTTATGATGAGCAAGCTGTCTCTGAAGGACATCACGCTCAAAAAGCGAATAATAAAAAGTCTTGTATTCGCAATTCTGGCCGGAGCCGGCATCTATTTGGCTTATGTTGTCGGTCTTAACGCAAGCCTGCCTAAAGGTCTGATCTTTAATTTGATGTAGTAAGGAATGAATATTGATGGATGTACTTGATTATATACTTGCGGCACTGAAAGAGATAAGCAGCCTTACCGGTGTGCTATACATAGTCCTCGGCACCATGGCCGGTATCCTTTTGGGCGCCATTCCAGGTCTAGGAAGCTCGACACTATTGGTCGTTCTTCTTCCCATCGCCTATACGCTGCCCACGAACCTCGTTCTTGCCCTGTTCATCTCAATTGTTATCGGAGGTATGTCCGGCGGATGTATCGGCTCGATTCTGCTCGGTATCCCCGGCACCTCGTCTTCACTCTGCACAGTTTGGGACGGCTATGCCCTCACCAAACAAGGTGACCCCGTCAGACCCTTGAGTGCGGCGGTCACCGCTAACTTCTTCGGCAATGTACCCTCTGTTATTCTTGCTGTTTTCTGCTGTAGAGTCCTCGCAAACTGGGCTGTCAAGCTTGGTCCCTGGGAATACGCAGCACTCTGCTTCTGCGCGATACTGATGGTTGTCGGCCTTTCAAAGGGCAATCTCATAAAGAGCATGATCGGCGTCGGACTTGCGCTGTTCATGGCCTCCATCGGCGAAGATCCCATCAGCGCCAGCGGACGTTTCATTCTGTTCGGCCGTCTTGAGTTCCTTAAAGGCCTTAACCTCATCAGCATTATGCTCGGTCTCTTTGCTGCGAAGATTATTCTTCTTGAATATGCAAGGGCAACCAAGACCGAAGAGAAAATAGATATTAAGGTCGGCGGCTTTAAGTGGCCAGGCAAGGATCTTGCACAGAACAAGTGGGTCGTCATCCGCTCCTGGATTATGGGCGCCTTTATCGGCTTCCTTCCTGGTCTCGGCGGTCCTGTCGCGGCTGTTATGGCATACTCGACAGAGAAGACTCTTGCCAAGGATAAGTCCAAGTGGGGCAAGGGCGAAATCGCGGGCGTTCTGGCCTGCGAGACTGCGAACAACGCCGCTATCGGCGGCGCACTTATACCCCTCCTCGCACTTGGCATCCCGGGTGATGCGTCCAATGTGCAGTTTATCTCTGCACTTAACGTAAAGGGCATCAACGTCGGACCCATGTTCATGCGCGAGCAGCCCTTGATTGTTTACATTATCTTTACCGCTGCTATAATCTCCGGATTAATCGCATTCGCTTACCAAACTTTAGGGATGAAGACCTTCCCAGCGCTGCTGAAAATACCCTACCACTTCCTATATTCTATGGTCATCATTCTAGCTCTAACTGGTGCGTACATGTCCTCCGGCAGCTTCTTCGGATTGATCATTGCTCTTTTTAGCTGCGTACTCGGTGTACTCATGGATATCTTCGACATACCGAGCCTTCCGTTCCTAATGGCGTTCATACTAGCGCCAATGCTTGAGCTTAACATTCGCCGCGGCTTCAACTACTCCGCGAACGGTCTTGCCGAGTTCTTCAACAGACCCATCTCCTGCATCTTCATCATCGTCGGTCTTGGCACCTTGCTCTACGGTATCGTGGCTCCCATTATCAAGAATGCAAAGGCAAAAAAAGCAAACAGCTGATAACAAATTGCAAATACCGGGTATAAACCCATATTTGAAATAAAAAACTGGAGGAAAGAAAAATGAAAAAATTCTTAGCATTGTTTCTTGTACTCGTCATGGCCCTCACACTAACCGCTTGCGGTGCTAAAGCCCCCGCTGCTTCTGCCGCTCCTTCCGCTGCAGCATCTGCAAAACCGGCTACCTGGCCGAACGGCAATGTCACCATCCTTGCTGGCTACGCTGTCGGCTCACTTACCGACATCAACATCCGTACGATTGCCGACTGGATCAAAAAGAAGACCGGCGCAACCGTTATCGTTGAGAATAACGACGTCGGCGGCGGCGCAAACCTCGCAACAAAGCTTGTAAACGCTAAGCCTGACGGCCAGACACTCATGCTCGTCGGTATGAACACAATCATGAACTTCCACAACGGACTTTGGTCCGTCAACCCCGCAGACGCCACAAAGTTTAAGCTTGTCTGCGGAGCAATTCAGCCCCATCCGGATTCCGGCTGCATGATCCTCACTCAGGCTGGTCAGCCCTATAGCAATTGGAAAGAGCTCGAAGCTTACGCTGCTGCCAACCCCGGAAAAGTAACAGTTGCTTCCATGCCCGGTAAAGTTATGGATACTAAGATGAAGGCACTGTTCATCAAGACCGGAGTTTCTAAGAACATCCGCTGGGTATCCACTACCAGCGCTGACGCTAACGCAGCTCTTCTCGGCGGCAACATCAACCTCGTCATGCTAGACGAGACCACCGCTGCCGGCTATCTGAAGGACGGCAAGCTTAAGGCTCTCATTAACTCCCGTGACAACAAGGATTATAGCCTCTACAAGGACGGCGCAGATAAGGACATAATCATGAAGGTTCCCACCCTCATCGACGTCTTTGGCGATAAGGGCAAGGAATATGCAGTTCCCAACCGCTCCATGTTCGTTGCTCCCGCCGGCACACCTGACGAGATCGTAGCTCAGATTGCTAAGGTCATCGACTCCATCGGAGCTGAGACCTCCGGCGAGTTCTATGACAAGGCCCGCATCAACGGCGGTACCTCCAAGTACTACACATGGCCCGGCAAGGACGTTATGGCCGAGTGGAATCGCCTTGATGCAATTCTCAAAGAAATCGTAAAGACTAAGTAATCGGCTGTTTTTAAGCAATAAAAAAACTTAAACCCAAATTGGGGATTGCGTGATGTCCTCACGCAGTCCCCAATTTATTAATTAATTGAGGGATATATCATGAACCTTTCCTATGCTCTTGCAAATTTTGTCGCAAACACGAATTATGAAGACATTCCCTCCGACGTGATTGAGACCCAGAAAAAGTCCGTTATGGACGCTGTGGCCATCACTCTCGGTGCTTCAACCCTGGGCGACGGCTGCCGCCAGATGGTTAAAATCGCAGAGGAGCTCGCCGCAGAGGGCAGGGGGGAGGCCGCCGTAATCGGCTTTGATAAGCGTCTTCCTGCCACATGGGCGGCGTTTGCCAATGCTTCCATGGCACACTCCCTGGATTTTGGCGACACACATCAGAAAAGCACTATTCACTCCAATTCCTCAAGCTTTCCCGCAGCTCTCGCAATGGCCGAGAAGATGGGAAACGTTTCAGGTAAAAAGCTGCTGGAGGCGCTTGTTCTCGGCAGTGAGGTTGCTATCCGCATAGCGCTCGCCGCAGACGTCAACACCTCGGATTACGGCTTCTATATTCCGACCATCTATTCCTCCTATGGCGCTACCGCCGCTGTTGCAAAGCTCATGGGACTCAGTGCCGAGCAGATTGTAAGCGCGTTTAGCTTCAACCTCTGCCAGACCACCTGCAGCAGTGAGCTTATAAACAGCCCGAAGACCGCCCTTCGCTCCGTCCGAGAATCCTTTGCCGCCAGAAACGCCATTGTAGCCTGCTTAATGGCAAGGGAAAACCTTATCGGCTTTGAGGCCCCGCTGGAGGGCAAGCTCGGCTTCTACCGTGCGTTCCTGCACGACAACTATACCGCCAAAAAGGCGCTTGCGGGACTCGGCGAGCATTTTGAGGCAGGGGACCTGACCTTTAAGGTATGGCCCTGCTGCTTCGGCACACACTCCGCCATCACTGCGGCCAACATCATAGCTAAAGAGAAGGGTGTGACTGCCGATGATGTCAGGCACGTTCAGGTCTATATCGGCGCACAGAACAAAATGCTGTTTGAGCCGCTTGAAGAAAGACGCAATCCGGAAACCTCAATAATCGGTAAATTCAGCGTTCCCTTTACGTTCGCCACTGCGCTCATCAAGGGCAATGTCGATCTCAAAAGCTTCAGCCATGAGAATCTGCACGATGAGAAGATCCGCGCTCTCGCTTCCAAGGTTGACTACACCTACATGGACGAGTGGCAGCGCGGCAAGGAGACCTACACAAGAGTTGTTATGGACACAGCTAAGGGCAGCTTTGACCGCCTTGTCAAGAGTCCCTTCGGCACTCCAGAAAATCCTATGGACGACGAAACATTCAATCTCAAGTTTGACGCATGCGCAAAAAACGCTATAAATCCCAAAGCTCAGGAGGCGCTGGACGAGCTAAAGGCCGCTGTCCGTGCTCTTGATGCTTGTGAAAACATCTCCGAATTTACAAGACTGCTGTAATAGCTACAATAATCTTAAAAGAGGCTTATATATGGATAATAAAACGATTACACTTCTTGGCGTCGGCGATAATATACCCGGCATGGGCGATTATGATGGTCTGTATGACCATGTCGCGCCAATTCTGAAGGATGCCGATATTACATTTGGTCAGCTCGAGACCGTTCTGATTGACGAGAAAATCGACGATCTCTATCCATTTGTTGCATCTCAGGCCCGCATGCCGTGCTCCTCTGACCCCGGGGTTGCCCCCGCCATGAAGGAGGCCGGCTTTGATATCGTCTCCTTCGCCTCCAACCACTCTCTGGACTACGGAAGAACCCACTTCCTAAACACCGTAAAGTATCTGCGGGACGCCGGCATGGAGGTTATCGGCGCCGGTGAGAACGAGGAGGACGCGCGCCGCTTTTCCATTATCGAGCGCGACGGCACGAAAATTGCTTTTCTCGGCTACTGCACTATTTTGCCCCAGGACTACTGGGCGCAGGAAGCGCGTCCCGGACTCAACCCCGCAAGAGGACACACCTACTATGAACAGGTCGAGCATGACCAGCCGGGCACGCCCTGCCGAGTACACAGCTGGGCGCATAAGCAGGACAAGGCCAAAATGCTTGAGGATATAAAAAAGGCGAAGGAGCAGGCTGATATAGTGGTGCTTTCCATGCACTGGGGAATCCACTTCACTCAGGCCGAGCTTGCCGAGTACCAGTTCGAGTATGCGCACGACGCCATCGATGCCGGTGCAGACATTATCCTCGGTCACCACGCCCACATCCTCAAGCCCATCGAGATATACAAGGGCAAGGTCATCTTTTACTCCCTCGGCAACTTTGCCATGACCGATCCCAACAGAATGGAGCGGGACAAGAGGACTCTCAGACAGGACATGCGCTCCTCTAAAAAGCATCAGGAGATGGCTAAAATCCGCAAGGGCTTCGGCACCGGCGGCGCCGCAAAGACCTTTCCGGAGGACTGCTATTACTCCATGATCGCAAAAATTGACATTAAGGACAAGAAAATTGACAGAGTGTCGTACTTGCCGGCTTATATCCCCGATGACTTCAAGCCCTACGCCGTAAAGCGCGAGGATCCTCTGTTTGACACCATCTATGAATATATGATTGAGATTGACGGCATGATGGGTATCGAAACCAGCTACGCAAAGGACGGGGACGAAGTCGTCATAGGCTGATTGCTAGGGCAACGCCGCACAATTCACGGCTAAAGCCTTAAGCACGCGCTTGCTTGCTGATATTTCGCCAAATCGTCCAAAAATGCTCGGGAATACGCAAAGTATTCCCTGCGCTTTTTGGCCAATTTGACAAAAAATCCGACTGCGCAATCCCGCACTTAGAATTGTGCGGTGTTACCCTAGAAAATTATTGGGAGGTCAACAAACATGCTTACACCAAGGGAAAACTTTATCAGGTTCTTTAAAAATGAGCCTACCAAATGGATGCCTTGCGGCTTGGACTTTCTTCAGTTCGCGCCGGAGGAAATACCGGAAAACGTCAGCAGAGCCTTTGTTTCGCAGCAGGCTCCTTTTCCGAAGGAAAAGTTCGGCGGACGCGGTTTCTTCGGTATCGATTGGGTTTATGTGCCTACAGTAGGCGGCTCCATGGAGGTTGCTCCTTTGTTTGAGGATATCGAGGACTGGGAAGAGAAGGCCGAATGGCCCGATCTTGACAAAATAGACTGGGAGGGCATAAAGGAAAAAAACAAGGAGTATCTTAAAACCGACAAGCTGATCAGAACCACCATCTTTACCGGTTTTTATGAGAGACTAATCTCCTTTGTCGGCTTTGAGAACGCCGCTGTAGCTCTCGTAGACGAGGACCAGCAAGAGCAAGTTCACAAGCTCTTTGACCGCTTGGCCGACCTTTACATAGACTTTATACAGCGCATGCATCGCTTATATAATGTTGAGCTGTTCGAGCTGCACGACGATTGGGGCACACAGAGGTCCACCATGTTCTCCTTTGAAACCCACAGGGAGATCATTATTCCCTATATTCGCAAGGTTGTCGATGCCGCGCATAAGGAGGGCTGCTTTATTGAGATGCACTCCTGCGGTATGGTCGATCCCCTTTTCCCAAACTTTATCGAGGCCGGCTTTGACACTTGGCGGGGACAGGCCAACGCTGTCGACAAGCGCGCTCTCGTTGAAAAGTACGGGGATCAGTTCAAGTTCGGCGTGGAGATTCGTCCTGCTCCGAACGCCACGTTAGAGGAAATTTCGGAGCTTTGCAGGAAATTCAAAGAAGATTATTCGGGAAAGAACGTTTGGCTGTCCATTTCCGTCCTCATGCCTGAGTATCAGACAGAGGCTATAAAGAAGGAAATCTACGGCGAATAAGACTTTTGAAATTTTACTCTGTTCTCGAAAAGACTCGGAGTCGGCTGATAAGCCGTTTCCGAGTCTTTTTTTATTAAGTATGGATACTCATTATTACTCTAAACGCAAATACACCCCGATGTCTTGGCAATAACATCGGGGGTATCCGCGCCGCAATCGGCATGTGAAAGAGGTGAACAGGTTTTGGCCTGTTGGTATAATTTATAGTGCTTAGTATTGAAATATTTAGAGTTGATTGACAATTCCTGTTGTTATATAATAGCTGGTACGGGGTTCATATGACAACAAGGAGGACAGCCAATGCTACTATCCGATATGTATGAAAGCCTTCCCGGCAGGGTGCTGAGCAAAAGAATCAGCAAAGATGAGGTTCGCGCTCCGCAGTACACAATATTTTTGCTGGCGCAAAGTCAGCTGGACGCAAATGTTTTTTATATTTTGGATTCGGCTTCGGCGGAGGCTGTGCTTCCGGGCTGTTCCGCGCCCGGCGGGGCGACGGTTCTTTGCGCCGGAGAAGTTCCCTCGTCGCTGTCTTTTCAGGCGAACATAAATTTTATCGCGGTTGACTGCGGATTGCTCGAGCTGCACAACAGCATCGGAGCGTACCTTGCTATGCAGCGTTCAAACAGCAGCATAGACATGGAGGGACTGCGCCAGAAGTTTGCGCAGATAATCGAAGACAAAATGCTGGAGGATGCTCAGATAGAAGGCATCTGCCGACTGTTCCCCAAGCCTATCAAAAGCTCCTATTGTATAATCTACATCGAAACGCCAAAAATGCATGATAAGACAGGCAGGGACCAGCTGATGAAAAATGAGCTGGAGGACCTCTTTGAGGAAGACAATATAACCGTGTATGACAGAAACATAATCGTTGTACACTCTTACGACGGGTTTACACATCCGCCGAAGCTTCCTGTGGAGGAGCTTTCGGCACTGCTCAGTAAGTACGACACCTTCGCCGGTATAAGCAACGGAATACGAAAGCCCTTAAATATGAAGCATCAATATATCCTGGCAAAAAGGGCTCTTGAATCCGGCCGCAGCATGGATAAGAGCGGTAAAAACATATTTTTTTACGATGACACGATGTTTTACTCAATAATCGCCTTCGCAACTTCAGCATTTCAGTATCAGGTCAACAGCGACGACATTATTTTGCTGGGAAACCCTATGCTGATAAATCTCATAAAGCATGACCCCAACGGCAAGCGGAATCTTATGGAAACGCTCTATCAGTATATAATCAACGGTAAAAGCATTTCAAAGACTGCCGAGACAATGCACATGCACCGAAACACGGTTCAAAACAGAATATCGATGATAGAGGAGATAATTGGAGACCAGTTTATTAAAGACGGTCTTCTTCAGTGCAAGATTCTTTTCACATATTACTTGATGCATTATTATAAAAATGTTTTGCACAAGGAAATTGTATGCTCCCCTTTGTGCGAAAAAATGGAAAAAGTAATAGATATCCCTCAGGAGTAACAGCTTCGCTATGCCGTTCCGGGACTACCTCCCGGAGCGGCTTTTTTGCTTCTGATTTTAATTTATTATATTAAGATTTCAATGTCAATTTTTATTAAATTTTATATAATAATTGCACTTATTGATTTGAATAAAAGTGCAAATGGCACAAAAACTGTAATTTGGGATGGCGGCAGACTCACTTTACTGTTTCGTAAGGCCAGTTATTAATTCCTCCGAAATCATAGACCTTTGTATACCCGAGTGCAATCAGCTTTTTTGCCGCCTGCGCGCTTCGGTTACCCGAACGGCAATAGATTAAAATCTCGGCGTCGAGATCAGGAAGAAGCTCCGGTTTGCTTCCGCCAATGGTTTCGTTTGGAATCAAGATAGCGTTCGGGATGTGCCCTTCGTTATACTCTGCTTCTGTTCGCACATCGAGGATTATTACCTTGTCTCCGCTGTCGATTCTGGCCTTGGCAGCACTAGCTGTTAACTTTTTGTATTCAACTGAAGGTGTTTGTGCTGTGCTTGAGGAATTATTGCTTTTTGCGGGCACTCCAATCATGCTCGCTAAAAGCAGACCAAGTATTAAGCCGTATATCGTTGACGATATCGGACTTGCCATAATAGGGCAGCTGCCGGAAGAACAGCCTATCAGCTTATAAAGAATAAAATAACCGGCTAGCCCGCCTATCAAAGCGCCTATAAAATATTTCAACATAATCCCATGCCCCTTTGTTCTGTATTTTGAGTAGTTTGGTTTTATTCTACACTGAATAATTAATATCATCTGTAACCTTATCACATTAGGATGGCAACAAATTTCATTAACTCATTTGTTTATTACTATACGCCCCAGAAGACTTATGTTAAAATAGCAATTAGCTTAATAATTTGGAGGCTTTTGTGAGCGTATTAAATGTAGAAAATGTAACCCACGGTTTCGGTTCGAGAAGAATTTTGGAAAACGCCTCGTTTCGGCTTTTAAAGGGTGAGCATGTGGGACTCGTCGGCGCAAACGGCGAGGGCAAGTCAACCTTTCTGAATATCATCACCGGACAGCTTGGGCCGGATGAGGGAAGAGTAAGCTGGTGCAACCGTGTAACAATCGGATACCTTGATCAAAGCAGCACCCTTACCAAGGGCAAAACAATAAGGGATGTTCTGCGTGAGGCCTTTGCGGACATGTACCTGCGGGAGCAGGAAATGCTCGAAATGTACGAGCGTATGGCGGACTTAAGTGATGAGGAAATGGCAAAGCTGATGGAGGAAGTCGGCGAGATTCAGGAAATGCTTGATAACAGCGGCTTCTATGTGCTGGATACCCGTATAGAGGAGTATGCAAACGGTCTCGGTCTTCGTGAAATAGGCCTTGATAAGGACGTTGGCGAGCTCAGCGGAGGGCAGCGCACAAAGGTACTGCTTACAAAGCTGCTTTTGGAGAATCCTATGATTCTCATTTTGGACGAGCCCACGAACTTTCTGGATGAGGAGCACATCGCATGGCTTAAAAACCTGCTGCAAAGATATGAAAACGCGTTTATTCTTGTGTCGCATGACGTTCCGTTTCTTAATTCCGTGGTCAATGTCGTGTATCATGTGGAAAACGCTGTCCTTACGCGCTATAAGGGCGATTA
>CAYQMY010000006.1:15043-26957 GCA_964418735.1 uncultured Oscillospiraceae bacterium
TCAATGTCGTGTATCATGTGGAAAACGCTGTCCTTACGCGCTATAAGGGCGATTACGATAACTTCCTCGCTATGAGCGAGCTGAAAAAGAGGCAGATTGAGCAGGCCTACGAAAAGCAGCAGAAGGAAATTGCGCACCTTGAGGACTTTATTGCCCGAAACAAGGCCAGAATTGCCACAACAAACATGGCAAAGAGCCGCCAGAAAAAATTAGACAAGATGGATATAATAGAGCTTGGCAGAGAAAAGCCGAAGCCTACCTTCTCATTTACGCCCGCCAGGACTACAGGTAAAATTGTCATTGAGGCTAAGGATTTGGTGCTGGGCTATGACGAGCCGCTTACCGCTCCGCTCAACCTGCAGCTTGAAAGAGGAAAGAAGGTTGCGATCAAGGGCGTCAACGGCCTTGGAAAATCCACTCTGCTTAAAACTCTGCTTGGAATACAGCCGCCGATATCGGGAAGCGTGGAGCTTGACCAATTTGTAGAAACAGGATACTTCGAGCAGGAGCAGGCAAAGGGCAGCAACACCGCTCTCACAGAAATCTGGCAGGAGTTTCCCTCGCTCACTAACGCTCAGGTGCGTGCTGCTCTCGCAAAATGCGGGCTGACCTCTGAGCACATAGAGAGTCAGATGAAGGTGCTGAGCGGCGGCGAAAACGCAAAGGTGCGCCTTTGCAAGCTCATGATGCGCAGCATGAATCTGCTTGTTCTTGATGAGCCGACGAACCATCTTGACGTAGACGCGAAGGAAGCTTTGAAAAAAGCGCTTTTGGAGTTTAAAGGCACTCTGCTTTTGGTAAGCCATGAGCCGGAATTTTACATGGATATTGTCTCGGACGTCTGGAATCTTGAGGAATGGACAACTAAAATCGTATAAGCAAGAGCTTCGGGGGTATCTTAGCTTTTGGAAACCCTTTGGGCGCCGTGAAAAAACAGATTGGAGAGCAGCCTTTATGTCATTTAAAAATCCGGATAAACTTAAAAAGAAGAAGAACATCAAGCCGCCTGCAGTTGGTCTAAAAACCGGATCAAAAAATCAGGACCGGAAGCGCACTCCCCCAAAAAGTGAAAAAAGAGGGCGCGGTTAAACCATAAGCTTTGAACTAAGTAATAAAGGAGAACACAGGACTATGCGCGGGACACTATACGGAATCGGAATCGGACCAGGGGATGCGGAGCTTATCACCTTGAAAGCCGTTCGGCTTATAAAAGAGAGCGGAGTAATCGCGATTCCCAAATCAGGCGAAGGGGAGCGGGTCGCGCTCAATATCGCAAGGCAGGCAGTGCCTTTTGAGGGGAAAGAAATCCTCGAGCTTGACATGCCTATGACAAAAGACAAAGAATTACTGCAGCGCTCACACCATACAGCCGCGGAAAAAATAATAGAGCAACTTGAAGCCGGCGTCAACGTCGCGTTTTTGACGCTTGGCGATCCGACGATATATTCGACATACATATATGTACACAGAATAGTAAAGGAAAATGGCTACAACGCCGAGATAATACCGGGTGTAACCTCTTTCTGCGCCGTGTCTGCGAAGCTCGGCGACGCGCTTGTCGAAACGGATCAGGCGCTGCACATACTTCCGGGGAGCTACGGTAGGGTGCGCGAGGGCATGAAGCTTCCGGGTACAAAGGTTTTGATGAAAAGCGGAAAAGCCTTTTGCGATGTAAAGGCTGAGCTGTCTGAACTGGGTTTGCTTGAATGCTCGCAAATGGTGGAGAATTGCGGCCTTGACAATGAGAGGGTGTATAAAAGCATGGCTGAGGCCGAGGCCGGAGCCGGATACTTTTCTATAATTGTCGTCAAGGATGCTGATAGATAAAATAATGTTAAGGAATTTTTGTTATGTTGCTGTCCGCAGAGAAAATTAGCAAGAGCTTCAGCGAAAGACTATTGTTAAATGAAGTTACCCTTTACATAGAAAAGGGCGACAAAATCGGCGTCATCGGAGCCAACGGGGCAGGCAAGTCTACCTTCCTCAGGCTGCTTGCCGAGGCCGAGGTGCCGGATAAAGGAACTGTGACAAAGTATTCCGGCGTCCAAATTCAGTATCTGCATCAAAACCCGACATGGGACGAAGACCTGACGGTTCTGGAGCACGTGTTTTTGGGCACCCCGGAGCTTAAGGATAGCAAGGATTTTGAAGCAAAGAAGATTCTTACTAAACTCGGCATCACCGAATTTGAAAAGAGGATTAAAAGCCTGTCTGGAGGTCAGCGCAAGTGTGTTGCCATTGCGAGCGCGCTGATACACCCCTCCGATGTGCTTATCCTCGACGAGCCGACAAACCATCTTGACACCGACATGATTCAGTGGCTTGAAGGCTACCTCTCCAGATATTCGGGCGCGATTATAATGGTTACGCATGACCGCTACTTCCTTGACAGGGTGACGAACAGAATCGTTGAGATTGACGGCGGGCACCTGTATTCCTATCTCGCGAACTATTCGAAATATCTTGAGCTTAAGGCGCAGCGCGAGGAAATGGAGCTGGGCTCAGAGCGAAAAAGACAAAGCTTCCTGCGTAAGGAGCTAGAGTGGATACAGCGCGGGCCTCGTGCGAGAGGCACAAAAAGCAAGGACAGAATAGCCCGCTTTGAAGAGGTGAGCGAAAAAAGCGCACCTGCGGAGAAAACGAAGCTGCAGATGGAGTCGCTCTCAAGCAGACTGGGCAAAAAAATAGTGGAGATAAACGATATCTCCTACAGCGTCGGCGGAAAAAGCCTCATAAACCATTTTGAGTACATGCTCCTGCGTGACGACAGGATAGGCATAATAGGAAAAAGCGGTTCGGGGAAGTCTACACTGCTCAATATTATAAGCGGCAAGCTAAGCCCTGATTCCGGTTCGGTAGTGCTTGGCGAAACCGTAAAACTGGGGTACTACACGCAGGATTCGGCGGAGCTTAACCTGAATATGCGGGTGATTGATTATATAAAGGAAATATCCTCAGAGGTTGAAACCTCCGACGGCACTGTATCAGCGTCCCAGATGCTTGAAAGATATTTGTTCACGCCGGAGCTTCAATGGAATACGATAGGGAGATTGTCGGGCGGTGAACGCAGAAGGCTTTATTTGCTCGGGATTCTGATGCAGGCGCCAAACGTCCTGCTGCTGGACGAGCCGACAAACGACCTTGACATTCAGACGCTTACAATTCTTGAGGAATATCTGGAGGGCTTCAAGGGCGCGGTGATTGCCGTTTCACATGATAGGTACTTTCTGGACAGGGTGACGGACACCATATTTGATTTCCGAGAGGACGGAGAAATCAAGAAATACTTGGGATCGTATTCTGAGTATCTGGATCAGACTGCCGAGGAAACCGGCAAAAAGAAAGCGCCGGAGCGCGCCGAAAAGGCCAAGACTAATACTGATAAAAAACTAAAGTTTTCATATAAAGAGCAGCGTGAATTTGAGAACATTGATACCGAAATCTCAACACTGGAAGATGAAATTAGTAACTTAGATAAACAGCTGGACATGTATTCAAGCGATTATTTAAAGCTGCAAGAGCTTGAGGTTCGGAAAGAGATGCTTTCTAAGGCTCTGGAGGAAAAAATGGAGAGATGGGTATATCTTAATGAGCTTGCAGAAAAAATAGCCGGAAACTAAAGCGCATTTGCGGTTACAAATAAAGGGGATAAGGGCATATGAAAATCGGCATTGGCATTGACACCGGCGGAACCTGCACGGACGCCGTGGCATATGATTTTGAAACAGGCTCTGTATTGGCGAAGGGGAAGGTTCTCACTACACGTGAGAACCTCGCCTCCTGTATCGGTCAGGCGCTTGACGCTTTGCCGCAGGATATGATTCGCGAGGCTTCGCTTGTTTCGCTTTCGACAACGCTTGCGACGAATGCCTGCGTTGAAAACAAGGGCTGCAGAGCGAAGCTTATTATCTTCGGACTGACTAATGAGATTCTAAAACGTGTAAACGCTGAGGCGGAGTTTGGGCTCAAAAGCGACAGCGTCATCGGGGTTGACACGCATGGAAGCTACGATGGTCTGACTTTGGATGAGCCGGACTGGGATTTGATTTTTGCCGAGTACGGCGACTGGCTTGCCGATGCCGATGCGTTCGCCGCGGCTGAAGTCTATTCGATGAATAACGGGGCAGTATGCGAAAAGCGCCTAAAAAAGCTGCTTGAGGAGCGGTATGACCGCACCTTTGTGGCGGCGAGCGAGCTTACAAGCGATATAAACGTTCTGGCCCGCGGCGCGACGGCACTCCTAAACGCAAGGCTTCTGCCCATAGTACGCGAGTTCATAGAGGCTGCTCTTTCGGATTTTGCGGCGCGTAAGTGCAATGCCCCGGTCATGATTGTCCGCAGCGACGGCAGTCTTATGTCATCCGAACTGTCCTTTTCAAGGCCTGTTGAGACAATTCTTTCGGGGCCTGCTGCGAGCGTCCTTGCGGGAAGGAGCTATAACGGAGGCGAGGACTATCTCATAGTAGATATGGGCGGCACAACTACGGATATTTCGGTTGTGCGCGCAGGCAAGCCCGCGATGGCCTCCGGCGGCATACAGATAGGTGGCTGGCAGACGCATGTTAAGGGCGTATTTGTAGACACCTTCGCGCTCGGAGGCGACAGCGCCGTTCGCCTTGAAGACGGAAGGCTTAGGCTCTTTCCCCGCCGTGTCATGCCGCTTTGCTCGGCGTCGAGTCGCTGGCCTGAAATAAAAACAATGCTTATGGAGCTTTCGCCAAAGGGCCGGGAGCATAAGCTTCCGCTTCACGAGTTTTTATATCTCGTGCGGGAGCCCAATGATCCGAAGCGCTACCGAGATAACGAAATTGCTTTGGTCGAAGCGCTCAGGAAGGGGCCGCTCATGCTGGGAACGCTAAAGGATACGGCCGATATCGACCTCTACCGCCTTGACAGCGATAGACTGGAGATGGAGGGCGTAGTAATGCGCTGCGGTCTGACTCCGACGGACTTTATGCATATCAAGGGCGATTACAATGAATATGATGGAGAAGCGTCAAAGCTTGCCGCAAGGTATCTCTTGGGCCGCCTTGGAAGAGAAGACAGCCCTAAGGAGCTTTGCGCATTGGCTGATGAGGTCTATGACTTGGTGGAGGGCTATTTGTACGAAAACCTTCTTCGCATCCTGCTCGGGCAGCAATATCCCAAAAAGTTCGCGGGCTCTTTAGATCCGCAGACGGAATTTCTTATCAGAGACTCTTGGGCAAAGCGCGGCAATGGTGAGGAGAAGATGTTCAGTTATTCCTTTTCGACAAAGGCGGCGCTGGTCGGAATCGGCGCGCCGACTCACGTGTTTCTTCCAGCGGTGGCAAAGGCTCTCGGAACCGAGTGCGTTCTTCCGGAAAATGCAGAGGTTGCCAACGCAATCGGCGCCTTGAGAGCGGATATCGACGCAATAGCGCAGGTTGAAGTAGCTCAGCGCGTGGAGGGCTCCGGCAAAACATATTATATAGTTCATTCGCCGTCGGGAAGCCGCAGGTTCGATGATCGCGATGAGGCAGTCAACGAAGCTAAGGCGGCGTCCGAAGAAGCTGCCTTGAAGGAGGCGCGAGCTCGCGGCGCTCTCGGACAGCTCGCCGTAACTACGTCTGTCATAAAAAATTCAACCCCAAACGGGCGAGGAGGCAGAGTGGATATGGGTTACACAGCCGTTTCCGAGGTAACAGCTCGCTTTTGAGAAGCGAGAGATGCCATTGAGCAGAAAAAACAGCGTGCATTTCCATAACACGGAAATGCACGCTGTTTATACTTTTCATTCGATGAATCAAAGTGATTGATTATTATCCGCTCAAGCGAATTGTTCAGACTTTATTTAACTGAATTTATAATCTTTTCAAATATCTCTACTATTACTGGGTCATACTTTTTGCCCATGCCGATTTTTAGTTCTTCAAAAGCCTCCTGACGTGTCCTTGCCTTTTTGTCCGAACGCTCGGAGGTCATTTCTTCGTAGGCGTCGGCTACAGCGATTATGCGGGAAACAAGAGGAATTTTTTCACCCTTAAGGCCTACCGGATATCCCGTCCCATCTTTCGTGATGATATAGCACATATTCCGATAGATGAGCGTATTCCTCTACCGTTTTAAGCATTTGATATCCGATTTCGGGGTGCCTTTTGACGATGTTAAGCTCGTCCTTTGAGAGAATTCCGGTCTTATCTAGTATCTGAGAGGGAACCATAATTTTTCCGATATCGTGGAGCTCGGCGGCAAGCTTTATATCCTGAACAGCCTTTTCGCTCAAGTTCATTGCTCTGGCGATGGCCTGGCAGTAATAAGAAACATTATCGGTGTGGATTTTTTCCTTTCCGCTGCAAGAATTAATATACTCAAGCGCCATCTGGATTGTCTGGCTTCTCATAATTTTGCTTGACTTGATTTTATCCTGATACATGCGGTTGTCGGAAATCATCATTATTGATTTAATATCATCCTCCGGTGAGCGCTTCACCGCAAAGCCTATTGCAAGAGAGACCATAACAGGATTAAGCTTTAAATTTGAAATTTCATTCAGAATTCTTTGCTTTAAAATGGCGGCTTCCATTTCATCGGTTTTTGTCATAAGAATACAGAATTCATCTCCGCCGACTCTGCCTATGATATCGTCCGGTCGGCAGGAAATTTTCAAAATGCCGGCAACGGTCTTTAAAAGCTGATCGCCCAGCTCGTGTCCGAAAGCGTCATTTGCCAATTTTAAACCGTCAACGTCTATAGAAAACAAAGATAAGGGAAGGTTCTCGGGAGTATCAAGAACCCTTATTGATTCCTCTATATACCGGCGATTGTATAAACCCGTAAGCACGTCATTATAGCTTAAAAATTCAATTTTCCGCTGCTCGGCTTTTTTTTCGCTTACATCTCTGAAAATAAAAACAGCTCCGCTGATGTTTCCATTATCGTGCTTTATGGGTGCGATACTGATTTCAACGGGCACTTCGTTTCCTGTTTTGGAAAGCAGCAGCTTATCGCTATATTCGATGACTTTCCCCAATACCAAGACCTGCATCAGAAAATCTTCATCGGGGATTCTGGTTTGCTCACTGATAATTCGAAGAACATTATTTATAAGGACGCCCTTTGTTTCACAAGATAGCCATCCGGTAAGCTTTTCGGCCACAGGATTCATTACCTTGATGTTTCCCTGAATATCTGTTGATATGACGCCGTCGCTTACTGACAGCAGCGTTGCTTTAAACTGCTCTTTTTCGTTTATCAGCAACTGCTCTATTTCTTTGCGCTCGGTAATGTCCTCTATGTACAGTATGAAGCCGCCTATGGAATTGTCCTCTTCATACCAAGGTCTGCATTCCCAAACCACAAACTTTCCGGAATCAAAAACTGAAAAATCTTCATTGCTTCGGATAATCTCACCATTTAATACACGCTGGTGAACTATCCTGTAAGAATCAGGCATAGTTTTCAGTACATCATAATGATGCTTGCCAATTATATCTTCGTTTTCAGGAAGGTTAAATAATTTGTAATAGGGCTGGCTTACATACATATAATTAAGATTCTTATCATGTACCGCAACGGCAATCCTGTTGTGCTCTATTATATAGCGCATAAGTTCTTGAAAATGAAGTAGTTTCTTCTCTGAATTTTTTCTTTCTGTAATATCGCGGGCAAAGAAGACCGATAAAAAGGGGTCACGGTTTAGTAAAGATGCAACGGATTCAACATGGAATTCGCTGCCATCATTTCTTTTGCATATCATTTCTGTAAAGACATGTCCGTCTCTATATAGCTGATCTCTAGATTTTAAATATTCCTCTTTGCTTTCCTCAGAGACCAAGTCGGATAAATGTAAATGTTCAAGGTCTTCTCTAGCATAGCCTGTCATTTCTATAAAATTGTCGTTTATATCTACAAACTTATTGAGACTATAGAGAATATACGCATCTTTTATAGTCGCAAGTATTCTAATCTGAGCCAGTTTGTTATTTTGAAAGTCTGTTGCCAGATCCTTTTTTTCTGTTATGTCAGCATGCGAACCTGCCATGCGGCAGACCTTTCCGTTTCGGTCACGGATCGCCGCGCCCCTGGCCCAAATCCATCTGTAGCTGCCGTCCTTATGCCTGAGACGATACTCTGAACTATATACGTCTGAGGACGAACTCAGAAAACCATTGAGCTCGGATTTATATTTTTCCAAATCATCAGGGTGCATTAGCATTTCAAGAGTTTCAGTTTTGTTTTCAAGCTCGCTGTCAGAATACCCTAATTGAGCCTTAAGGGATGGGGAATAGTAGACAGAGTTAGTCCCGATATTCCAGTCCCAGATACCCTCATTGTTTCCGCGAAGCACAAGCTCCGCAAGTTCGATTCTTTTTGTGAAATCGTCTGCAGTTTTCTGTTCCATCATAATTCCCTCGCAAACCAAGGTTAATCAATTTTGTTGACGCCTCAAATGTTGTAAGCTTACAACGTATCTGTTGGGCTCGTAAAACAAATTGTTTTTTATATATCTATAATATATACTATAATTGGTAAAAACTCAACAAAATAAAGTGCTTGATAAAGAATTTTTATGGTAAAGTTGGGCAGAAAATGGCGGAAAACAGAGCCGAATTGACTTCAAAAGCAGACAAAACGGCTCTGTTTTAAGTTATTAGAACAATTCGTATGCCTTCTAATAATGCAAAATGACACCCGGCTTGTGAAAATATTGTCAACAATAATCCGGTGACTTGACATTTACAAAACAATTACATATAATACATCAATAATCAAACAAAACCGATGATTAGGAATAGTAGGCATACATATCATTTGCGAAGAGAGCCGCAGGCGCTGTGATTGCGGCGAAATGTAGTGTGCCGAATGGACTTATGAGGGCAGGACGAAAGGCTAAGGCCGAGTAGTACCTGACGGGAGCTTCGCCCGTTATCAAGGAAGCGCGCACTAGTCATGCGCGGAGCAAAGTGGGCGATTTTTCGCCAATCCGGGTGGTACCGCAGGAGCAGACGCTCTTGTCCCAGTGTTATTGGGGCAAGGGCTTTTTTGTTTTTTTGGGTCACTTGAGGATAGAAAAATATATGTTAAGGAGTTGGTTTTATGTCTGAAGGACGATGGCGATGGCGAAGTTTAACTGAAAAAAAGCAGACTACAAATTCAAACTACTTAACTTTTAGGAGGAAATCATTATGAAAAACACTTTGAAGAAAATAGTAACCGTTGTTACAATGTTAACTTTTGCAGCATCCCTTGTTGCCTGTTCAGGCAAGGCACCGGCAGCATCCCCCGCGGCGTCTTCCGCAGCGTCTCCCGCGGCTACCGCAGGAAAAACCTATAAGATAGGCGTAATCCAGTACGCTCCGCATCCCTCGCTTGACAACTGCTTCACGGGCTTTAAAGCCGGACTTGAAGAAGCAGGGCTTAAGGAAGGCGTAAACCTCACCATAGACTTTCAGAACGCGCAGGGCGAGAGCCAAAACAGCGATCTGCTTGCGAAAAACATGGTTTCAAAAAAGTATGACCTTATTATGGGCATAGCCACTCCGGCTGCGATGTCAGCGTACAGCGCCGCCAAAACCGCCAACATTCCTGTTGTATTCACGGCAGTTTCAGACCCGGTTGCGGCTGGCATAGTTAAGTCTATCGCAAAGCCCGAAACAAACTGCACCGGTTCCTCCGATGTACTCCCGCTTGAGCAGCAGGTTAAAATGATACGTGCATTTTTGCCGAATGCCAAGAAAATCGGTATTCTTTACACCACCAGCGAGCCAAATTCGGTTTCCCAGCTTGCGGAGATAAAGAAGCTCGCTCCTAAATACAATTTCGAAATTGTCGAGGTTGGCGTAACAAACGCCTCCGAGGTTGCTGCCGGCGCACAGGCTCTGGTTGCAAAAGGGGTTGACTGCATCAACAATTTCACGGATAATAATGTGGTGAACAATCTTTCGCTTTTGCTTCAGGCCGCAAACTCCAAGAACGTTCCGGTGTTCGGCTCGGAGGAGGAGCAGGTCAAAAACGGCTGCCTTGCCGCCCAGAGCATCGATTATGTCGCGCTCGGCAAGGAAACCGGAAAGATGGCAGCAAAGATTCTCAAGGGCGAAGCAAAGGCCTCTGAGCTTGCGGTTTACCAGGTGAAGGACTTCTCTCCTGTCTATAACAAGGATGTTCTGGCAAAGCTATCACTCAAGCTGCCCGCGGAGTATGCTGCCGCTGCAGCGGTTACCCCGGCGGTAAAGAAATAACAGAAAGCTGGTAATTTCCGCATGGATATCATCATCGGACTAATCAGAAACGTACTGGAAGAGGGCTTTATATACGGCATAATGGCGATAGGGGTGTACATAACCTATCGGGTGCTGGGCTTTCCCGACCTTTCTGTGGACGGAACGTTCCCACTCGGCGCCTGTGTCACCGCCGCAATGATAAAGGCGGGAGTAAATCCCTGGCTTGCTTGCGTAATAGCTGTTGCCTTCGGTGCGGCGGCAGGCGGCGTAACAGGCCTGCTGCACGTAAAGCTTCGAATCACGGATTTGCTTTCGGGTATTTTGGTGATGATCTCCATGTGGAGCGTTAATCTCGCGATTACTAAGGGTAGCGCTGTTGTCCAGTTCTACGGTAAGGACACTATCTACACCTCGGGACCCGCAAAGCTTCTTGGCGGAAGCGCCAAGACTTATACTGTGCTGATTATTGTCGCGCTGGTCTGTCTTATAGTGAAGCTGCTGATAGATATGTATCTCAAAACCAAATCAGGGCTGCTCCTGCGCTCCTCGGGCGACAATCCGCAGTACGTCGTTTCGCTAGGGCGCGACCCGGGCAGCATGAAGATACTCGGCCTTGCAATCGGCAACGGCTGCACGGCGCTCGCGGGTGCGGTTCTGGCACAGCAGGCTGAATCGGCAAACATTCAGAGCGGCACCGGCATGGTCGTTATGGCGCTTGCCTCCGTTATTATCGGAACAAACCTTTTCAGGAAGCTAAGCTTCATTAAGGCGACAACGGCGGCGGTGCTTGGAGCGATTTTATACAAAGCCTGCCTTGTGATAGCCATGCAGCTTGGACTGCCGACAAACTACCTCAAGCTTCTGATGGCTGTTATATTTACTATTGCGCTTGTATCAAATAATTTCTTTGCAGGCAGGAGGAAGAAGCAAAATGTCAACAGAGCTCAAATCTGAATCCGGCCTTGTGAGCCTCAGGCACATATACAAAACCTTTAATCCCGGCTCGGTAAACGAGGTTGTGCTGTTTACCGATTATAATCTCGAAATCGCGAAGGAAGAGTTTGTCGCGGTAGTCGGCAGCAACGGTTCGGGCAAAACGACGATACTTAACCTTTTGTGCGGCAGTCTACCGATAGACAGCGGTGATATTGTAGTTGGGGGCAGGGATATCGGAAGGCTCAAAGAGCATGAGCGCTCCAGGTTTATAGGTCGAGTATTTCAGGACCCCTCCAAGGGAACTTGCCCGGAGCTTACAATTTTGGAGAACATGGCTCTCGCCGACAACAAGGGCTCGTCCTACGGTCTGAGCCGAGGCGTTAACAAAAAACGAGTGGACTTCTACCGCTCACAGCTCGAGCTTTTAAAGCTTGGGCTTGAAGATAAAATTCATTTGCAGGTTTCGAGCCTTTCAGGCGGTCAGAGACAGGCGCTGGCACTTCTTATCTGCACGATGACTCCGCTTGACCTGCTGATTTTAGACGAGCACACGGCAGCGCTTGACCCCCGCTCAAGCGAAACGGTGATGGAGCTGACCGAGCGTATTGTCCGAGAAAAAAAGCTTACAACGCTTATGGTCACTCACAATCTAAAATACGCCGTTGGGTACGGAGACAGGCTTATCATGATGCACAGGGGCTCTGTTGTAATGGACTCTTCGGGTGAGGAAAAATCCGCACTTTGCATAAGAGACCTGACGGAAAAGTTCAACGAAATCAGCATTGAGGACGGAAACT
>CAYQMY010000007.1:0-26035 GCA_964418735.1 uncultured Oscillospiraceae bacterium
AATATTTTATCAGCACCGTACATTTCTAAACATTCCGCATTTTTGTAAAATATAGCGGAAACTCTTCGGACAGCAGGGTGTTCAATGCGCTATCCGTAGGCAGGGCGGTTTTACCTTAAGTATTATTCAACTTCTACCATGTAGTAATCCAGCTGAATTGAATCCGGATTCCTTGTTGCGTTACATATAAAAAGCCTGTTTTTCAGTACGCTGAGGCTTTCGTCATAGATTTCAAATTCCGGCTTTGTGCAGCAGTAATATACCTCTGACGGGGCTATACCTCCTGACAATACTGTCTCAACATATTCGGGAGGAACGGTGCGAATTCCGTCGTTCTGAATAAAAAAGCTTCTTCCATCATCCAGCTTGATGCCGTATCTGGCCGAAAGCTCGGCCTTCCCGTCGGGACGAACCACCTGACTGTCTACTCCTTCGGGAAGTATCGTGCCGTTTATGGGCAGTGCCGCTCCAGTAAGCTCTCCGTCGATAATTGCTATTAACTGGCGGCGACCCATTTTGCCGTCCTGACCAATTAATACAGGCTTATCCACTCTGGCTTTTACAACAAAGGCTTTGACTAATTTAGGTTCCACTATAAACGCTCCTTTCATTGCGGTTAATTTAGGTTGGAAAAAATAATCGAGCGTTTTAGACCTTAGCTGCTTTACGCTGAGTGATTTCCGCTTCCATCTCGATAACTTTTTTGTCGTCAAGCTTGAACAGTGCAAGGGGAATGAGAGAAATTAGTATTCCAACGCAGGGAACAAGGGCGTATGCGGTACGAATCCCAGAGACCATAGCTTCGGGGAAAACGGTGAGAGATCCATTGTAACCGATCATTGCTAGAATAGCGGGTATCAGAATACCGCGGATGGCAATTGCAAGCTTTATAGCAAGTGAGCAGAAGGCCATGATAATACCGCGGGTGTTTTCGCCGGTTTTCCACTCGCTGTAAGTGCCGCACATAGTGTAGTAGTTGGCGGTTTGTCCGTATGTAATACCAAAGAAAATCTGACCGATAAAGAGCGACAAGCCGATAACATAGAGATTGGCAGGAAGAACCAAGCACAAAGCCTGGAAAACGAGCCAACCTATCATACCGATAAAAGTTGTCTTCTTTGTACCGAATTTATTAACCAACTTTCTTGTGAAGAGGCCGCCGATAATGCAGCCGAGGTAGAACAACATAAGTATTGTCTTTGCCTTGCTTGCATCTCCGATAACGACCTTGCAGAAATAGCTGGCCGTCGAGGCTGCAAAATAGAAGGCCAAAAGACGAAGCGCGTCGTGCAGCAAAATGGCGATAAGGGGCGGGTTTGTAACTATACTCTTTGCCATTGCGCCGAGAGTGGCGGGTTTTGCGCCTTTCTTGACTGTGTCATGGCCCTTTGTAATGAAGTAGTGGGTATAATAAGCGGCCCAGAAGCAAAGGCAGAGGATAAGGGCTGTAACCGTGTAAGCCGAAACCCCTCCGAGAGAGAGGATGAAAGCTGAGCTGAGAACGGGGACTCCGTAGGATGATAAAATCTTGCCGATGCTGGAACCAACTGCAAGCCTTGCGGAGAGGAAGGACCTGTCGGCCGGATCGGTTGAGATAGCAGAAATAAGGTTGCGGTTGACTGTCCATGCTATGTTCCAGACGAAGTGGCTTAATACGTAGCCAACACCTATAATAAGACCAGCGCTGACATCTCCGCCTATTTTGGTAAAACAGAGAACAAAGAAGAAGGTGACGACCGGCGGGCAGATAAGTAGCCATGGACGATACTTTCCGTTTTTGAACGTCACTTTGTCGATTACTACGCCTCCGATTACGGTTCCAATTGCGTCAATAATGGCTGAGGACCCGGTAATAATGGCAGTAATCCACAATGGCAGCTTGGCAACGTCTGTAAGAAAGAATATCAGGAATGCCGTTTCCATTGTGGACATTAACGAAAACCCAGCCTCGGAAATGCCCCATAAGGATCTAATGCTTTTTTTCATGTGCATGCTCCTCTCAAATATTTCATTCATAAGCATTTCGAAATGCTTAATAAATGCTGAAATAAAATAACGGATTTAAAATTCTGTCTATTCTCTTTTATCTCCATTTTCTTAACTGTGCTGCAACTGTATAACTACCTTCTCAAAAAATCTTGTCGGAAGTTGTATAAATATTTGTGATTTCAACGCGCTCAGCCGTTTTGTGCAAAAAGCACAGCATATTCAGTGCGTGCACAAGAGTCAACTTACCCATGTCGTGATATGTGCTAATAATAACCAGTGAAATATGCGTTTTTTATTTTAATTTGATATTATCACAGGCAATTTACAATGTCCATATTCACAATTTCCGAAAAATTATAAGCTTTCTGTAAAATTTTACAGAGCAACATTGAAAACAGTTTATTGTTAATGTGCTAACAAACATATATTTTCCAGCTTAAAAAACATATACTGTGTTAAGTTGTTTAAAAACAACTTAACACAGTATATCGTAAAAAATATTGAGCTTAGTTTATCTTAATCATCCAAACCGTACAGGCTGAGCATTAAGTAAGACATAAGTAATTTCAACCGAACATTAGAATCATCCAAATCAATATCTCCCGCTATTTTGTTTAAATGTTCCACTCTATAAACAACGCTGTTTCTATGCATATGCAGAATTTCTCCGGTCATTTTTGCTTTCCTCTCACAGATTAGATACGTGTATAGAAGCTGCAGATTGTCCGCTTCATGTTCATTGTCATAATCATAAAGCTTTAGTAAAAATTGCCCGCAAATACTTTTTCTCCATTGATTGACGACTGAAGAAGAGTCATTAAGGATACAGAATTTCAATATATCTTCAAAGAAAAAAACTCTGCTTTCTTTCTCTGAAGTGGTCATAAGAAATTGGTTTTTTAAACGCCGCATACCATAAATCAATGCATATCCGCTTTGCTCGTAGGCATATTTGCAATTAATCAAAGAATCGAACAGCGAACTGGCTCCGCATTCCAAATCGTAACTGCGTAAAAAAGTGTTTAGCCGTTTAATAATATCATGCAAAGAACAGCTTCCATGCTTTTGTTCACACCCAACAAGAAGAATAAGTTGCTCTTGATAGAAAGTAATTTTTGCTTTAGGAAACCATTCCGACAATTCCTGACTGATTTTGCCCACTAACGTATTTGCTATACTGCCAATAGGTATCCGAAACATGCAAAACGAGCAGTCATCAGGGAAATCCTTATGCAGGCGCGCTTCAATTTCTTTTATGTTTTCAACTTTGTCTTCTATCAGGTTGATTATTAAGGTGTTGTAAACCAGTATTTTTGTGTTTCTGTTTTCCCAGTGCTTGGCCGCAAACTTGGCAATATAGCAGCAGAGAATATTAAATAAATCGAGCTTACATGGAGTTGCCGCATAATTATTGCAATGCATGACGGCGTGGGCAGTATAAGTACCGTTTATTCTGAATATTCTTCCTACCAGAGTGTAGGTTGAAAACAGGCGCCCGGTTTCTATATAGTAATCCGTTTTTTCCCAGAAAGCAAATCGATTTGTTCTACGGAATATTTCCATGTTTGACTCGGGATGAAATCCGTTTTCCGCCAATCTCAAAGCCATCAAATCATCACATTCAATGTTTTTTGTATTTCCAATCAAACGAAAGGCAGCATCATTTACCGCTATATAATTACCTATTATAGGCTTGCTCATAGCGAGAATATCCTGGAGCTTACAACCATTGGCCATAGATTGCATCATCTCAATCTGCCACTCTATAACTTTATAGAAAGTATCCTGAAGTTTGGAAAACAATTGCGACAAGGTAATTTTATTATTGACAATAACAAAATTTGAAACTTCTTCTTTTTTCTCCTCTACATCATATTTTTGATCCCGCAAACAAATAAAACAAGCATCTGATTTGGCAATATGAAATTCAAGAAATTCAGATAAATTGCATACAAAAAGCTTGTTAGAGGCCATTTCGCAGTCATTCGTAAGGAGAACTATCCTCTCAAAATTCCAATCGGAACCGGTATATATTTCAACATCATAATCATTAATACAGTCCAGCAGTATCTGTAGCGTCACAACCATCCTTGCCCCTCCGTATTTTTTATGTATTCTTCAAAGTCCGGGTACGCGAAAATTTTTAAGCAATATTATATGTTTCTCAAAGCTGAATATAACAGAAGTCAGCAAATCATGCAATACCAACAGCTTGGTACTATGTCCCGGTTAATATTCGCTAAGAGTGTTGAAAACACAAGGGTGCGCCAGCAAACTCATACTGCCAGTTGCTGATAAAGCTGCTAATATTTCGGCAGTCCCTGAGTTCAACGACGAAATAACAAGAGTATCTGAATTACTTCAAAGCAACCCTGCAATGATTCAGCTTCTTTTAGGTGTACTCGAAAGCAGTCAGCAAAAAACATTGCATGCTATGCTTGTTGGAAATGTTGGAAAACCTCTAAATCCAACGAAAGTAACAAAGCATAAAAAAAGAAAAAACCCTTGAAAATCAAGGGTTTTTTGGAGCTGTTGGGGAGACTCGAACTCCCGACCTCATCCTTACCAAGGATGTGCTCTGCC
The DNA here is from genome assembly GCA_964418735.1 of uncultured Oscillospiraceae bacterium. Taxonomy (GTDB): domain Bacteria; phylum Bacillota; class Clostridia; order Oscillospirales; family Oscillospiraceae; genus DUPK01. The sequence continues at coordinate 4,573 of CAYQMY010000007.1, forward strand.
GCCTGAGCTACAACAGCACAGATTAAGAATTGGCGACCCAGAACGGGCTCGAACCGTCGACCTCCAGCGTGACAGGCTGGCGTTCTAACCAACTGAACTACTGGGCCATCTCAATACAGCTTTATGATTATACAATTATGAAGGCCTTATGTCAAGAATAAAAATCGATAAAATCAGACTATATTTTCTCCGAAGTATTCAAGCAGCTCCCCCCTGCGCGGCTGACAGCGCAGCTCCTTAGGCTCATCCGTAAAGGGATGAACAAAGCAAAGCCTGCCTGCGTGGAGCGCCTGCTCATTAATGTCGAGTTTTTGTGAAAGCGCCCTGGAGCGCTCGGAAAAGTACAGCACATCACCTATCAGCGGATGACCAATATGCTCGCAGTGCACCCTGATTTGATGCGTCCTGCCCGTTTCAAGCCTTAAGCGCATGAGGGTCACGAATTCTCCGAAGCGCTCGAAGGTTCTAAGCACCTTGTAATGTGTCACCGCGCGATCGCCTTCCCCTGACACTCCCCGCCTCATGTCGCCCTCTCGAAGACGTATTATCGGGCGGTCTATCACACCCTCCCCGTCCGGAAGCTTACCGTAAACCAGCGCCAGATACTCCTTGACCGTATCACCGCGCTTTAACGCCTCGGCTGCCCTCGATTTAGCGTGTGCAGACTTTGCAAAAAGCACCACTCCCGAGGTGTCCCTGTCGAGCCTATTTACAGCGTGGCAAACGCCGCCGAGATAACCGGAAACGTAATTTGCCAGAGTCCCCGTATACCTAGCCCGAGAGGGGTGCGAAAGCTGCCCCGACGGCTTGTTGACGGCAATCAGCCACTCGTCCTCAAAAATTATGTCGACCTCGCCCTTTTCAGGCACAATATCGCTCTCCCCTTCGGCGCTTCCGATGTCGCAGGTCACGACATCGCCTAAGGAAAGCTTAAAATTTGTATAAACCGGGCGGGAATTTACGAAAATCCCGCCCGAATTTTTAAGCTTACGCACCATAGACGCAGACAGCTTCATGTCCCCGCGGAGAACCCGCAGGAGTTCCCTGCCCCCGTCCTTTTCTAGCGCTGTATAACTTATTTCCATATTATTTCTTCGTAATCTTGTTGGCAAGCCTGAGGCTTCCTGTTTCATCTCTGTAATCTATGGTTACCTGATAGCCGACATTCATAATTACAACTTCCTGGCTGTCGGAAACTGATATGACATAATAGTAATCCTTACCCTCAAGGCGGATATAGTAGAATGAGGTGCCGGACATTACAGCTGTACGAATCTCGGCAATCGTTCCGCTTTCGGAATAGGTCTTTATATCCTCAGTTTTAGCAAGTCCCTTCTGTACCAAAAGCTGCACATATGCCTTTTCGCAATCTGCAACAGTAGAGCCTGTGGCAACTATCTGGAACTGCTGGAGATTAACCATGGCGTAGCCCTTGACAAGCCCCGAATTATCCTTAAGCGCCATAAAGTAGGTCGGCTGAGAGGAGATATTGAGCAGCAGCGGGAACGTGGCCTTGTAGCCCAGATCCTGAACTACGCCCTGAGCACTTGACATCGCCGAGTATTCCGCCGCACCGGAATTGTTATAGTAAGTCGCTTCTTTTGTCCTCTGATTTACAAATATAAACCCAACGTTTGATTCATCCGCACCGGCCGAGGTTATGCCGGTGAAAACATAAACATCGTTTTTAAGCGCTATATAGCTGTAGCCATCGCTCGAAACTGTAACCCCCTTCTGTCCGAAGGCGGAGTTAATAAATCCGTTAACATATTTACCGTAGTAATTATATTGTTCAATTATCAGCCTGGCGCTGAAAACCTTGTCCACCCAGTCGGGCACGTCTTTAGTTTCATAATAAGCGCTTTCGCCCGTAACGGCGTTGACAAGGACAGCTCCGTTAATATCTGTTCCGCCAAAAAGTCCAATTTTCTTTACTATTCTCGGGCAAACCCAATAGGGCGTACCCTGCTCATCAATTTCAAAAATCGCTTCGTCAAACATATAGGTCGGATATCTGAAGCGGAGAAGCCTGTAAACATTGCGCCAAAAATGCTCCGAATCTGAAATTTTCATGCCTTCCGAGAGCCTTACGACATTCACTTCCTGCGTAACCATATCTATGGCGATATAAGCCGGCAGTCCCTTTGATTGGTTATTGAACCACTTTATCAGGTCGCCGTACTCAAGCGGAGTAACGCGCACAGGATGCATTTTGTAGTTTATCTGGGTGTAATTATCGGCAACCTCAAACTGGCTCACCATGTCTAAAAGCTCTCCTAGTTTTTTATCGCCAAGCTTCATAGCAGAGTCTTCGTCGAGCATCGGAATCTGCTCATAGGTAAACTCGTCTACCTCCTCAGCAAAGTTGCCCTGCTGCACGGCGAGAAGCTCCTTATAGGCAGACGCGCGAAAAATCGGGCTTGATATCAGCGAACCGAGCGCGTAGATAACAATAAGCGCGACGCAGATTATTACAGGAACAAAGCAGAACTGCTTGATTCCCTTCCACCAGTCCTTAGGGTCCCTTGAGGACTTAATGACTCCCATCGAGAACGCGGTCAGAACGCAGTACACAACCGCGAGTAAGAAAAAAAAGCCGTAGAAATTCGGGTCTTGAAGATTTATCGCCGGCAGCTCAGCGTAAAAGTAAGCGAGACCCACCACGATTGTGATTAAGATGTTTATAAGCATGCGTTTTAGTCCGACTTTGGAATTTGACGCCATAATTTTGTCCTCCGTTCTTTTGTAAAAGTATAGCATATAAAGTGCTGCTGCACAACTTGTTATTTCGGATAAAGCCCAGTGTGACCCCGACTATTGCCAGTCCTTCCAGACATCGGGGCAGTATCCAACTGTCGCGGTTTTTCCGTTTCTCACGACCGGCGTCCGGATAAGTCCCTGATCCTCAAACAGTTTCTGCTCCATATTGGCGCGGTGCGCCAGATAACGAATGCTCTCAGCGCCCCTTGCTTCAGAATCGAAAAGCGCTTCAAAGCCGACCGCGCTGAGTACGCTTTTAAACTCCCCCGGGCTCATCCCGTACTTCACAAGGTCGATAAGCTGATATTTGATGCGGCGTTCCTTGAAATAACGCTCCGCCTTTTTAGTGTCAAAGCATTTTGATTTGCCGAAAATCTGTATGTTCATTCCGCTTCTCCTCGGTAACCATTTTCAATTATTGTATCAAATATTGAGCGAACTGACAAATATTATTATACACAGTTACCGCGCTTTCAGAATATCAGTGCAGATTTTTTTGCAATTTTCCCGTCAGACACGTTTGCAGTTGTTATTTCATTGAAAATATGGTTTAATATCCGCAAAGCAAATATTAAACACTCAATTTAAAGGCCGTGCCGTCGCAGACGGCACATGGCCAAATTTATAATAAATTAAAACAGCTTGGAGGAATCGGGCATGACGGAGAAACTTATTATCGGCAGAACCCTGCCGGAGGCTTACCACAGGGCGCTCGAGGCGCTTTATGACTTTGGAGAAATCTCCGATTGTCCCGATTACAACACAAGGCAGAAGGAGCTTTCGATGACCATCTGCGTTGAGGAGCCGGTCTCTGAGCCCATGATAAGCAAGCTGTTCATCGGCGGATTTTCTGAGCTTGAGCAATACCGTCAGGAGATGCTCGACGGCATTCTTGATTTTGAGGTCGAGCGCGGCAACTGGGAATATACCTATCACAGCCGTATCGCGGAGCAGCTTCCGTTTATAAGCCGAGAGCTTGAGCGAAACCCCGATTCGCGCCGAGCCGTAATAGACGTTCGCAACTGGCGCCATGACACAAGAGAGGGCAACGATTCCCCCGCCTGCCTTCAGCACATACATTTCTTTATCCGCGGCGGAAAGCTTCACTGCAAGGTGCTTTTCCGCTCTAACGACGCCGCAAAGGCCACGTTCATGAACGCCTTCGCGCTGATTTTGCTACAGCAGCGCCTCGCGCAGGAGCTTAACGTCGGCATGGGCACTTACACGCACCGAGCGAACAGCTTTCACGCCTATGAAAAGGATTTCCCCCTGCTTCAAAAGTACGTTGAGGCCATCAGGGGCGGCGACGGGATAACCTACGACTACATAGGCGAATGGGACGAGCTTATGGAAGAGGCAAAGCCGGAGATCGCAAAGAAAATCGAGATTTTGAAAAACAGATAAGCAAACTGTGAGAACATCATTGTCGGCGACTTCTCACTGCAAGAATCCCTTTCGCGGCAATAGATTTTTGCAGTCAATAATAAAACACGAGACGCATAAGTTTATGCGTCTCGTGTTTTATTAAAGTTTTATTTGAAATCACGGTGCGGTGCGCTCAAAAACGCCGAGCTGGACATGCTCGTTCTGATAGTTCTCCCGGTATCTGATAAGCATACAGGAAAACATCAGCGAATGTCTTACATATGGGTCGTCCATCGACTGTCCGAGAATCTCCTCAATTTTGTTTATCTTATAAATTATCGTATTCCTGTGCATATAAAGGGCCTGCGCCGTCCTTGATATGCTGCAGCGGTTGAGAAGATAGGTGAACAAAACGTCCCTAAGGTCACCGTTATTCGTTCTGTCGTAACGCGTGATGGCAAGCACCCCGGGGTGCGAGAGAAATACGATATCGTCCGTGCCGAACGCTTCCTTGGCCTGATGGGCGCAAAGATGCACGATATAGTAGGGTATGAAGCGTTCAAAAAAGAAGTATCGATTGTTAATCTGATATCTGACCTTGAGCACAACCTCGAAAACGCCCTTGCACTGCAGATACATTATTCTTATCCCCCTCGCGGTCTTCGAGGGATTCGAAATCATGGCGTAAGCTTCGTATTTCTTCAGAAGGTCGTCAAGCTCCGCAAGATCGCAGCCTATTGGGCAGGTGCTGTAATCGTTCGAGAGCAGTATTACAATCTCTTCCCCCAGAACTCCGACATTTTCGGAAGGGAAAATGCTCTCAAATTCTATTGCTATCTTGTTCATATTATAGAGGAAGCTGCTATGAGGTCTTACCACTATGCAGCGCATATACTTTTTAGGCGGGTGCGGCAGACGCTGAATACGCATCTGAAGCGCCTCGAGGTGCTCCGGCTGCTCCTTAGAGAAAAGGTCCTGTGCCAGAGTCTGAAAAGAAATTCGGCCTTTTTTCAGGGAATCACTCTTGGAGAGCGATTCGCCTACCTCTATCGCTATAAGGAAAAGTATCTGTTTTAATAGGCTCAGCTCGTATTTTGAGGCCGCGAACAGATATCCTAGAATATCGTTTCCGTCGTGGACCGGCAAAACGCAGAGGTTTATGTCCTCCTCACCCTTTGTACAGGCAAACGGCTCCTTTTTGTCCAGAACGGTAAAAAGCCTTTTTACATTCTCGCTGATTATCGTCTGGTTGTAATCGATAACATATCTTAGCAGGTCGCCGTATTCGGATTTCGTACTTCCCGCGACGATTTCGTATTGCAGATTCATCAGATAGATGGACGCATCCGCAAGCGCCCCGCCGGTCTGGAGAAGGCTGTAAATGCCGCCGGAGGACTTGCTGACCAGCGCGTCCCTCCACTCCTTATATATCTCAAGGCACCTGAACAGCTCGTTATGCAGGGCGATAAGGCTCAAATCAGTAACACAGACTATTGCGGAACTCTTTTTGGCCAGCTCCTTAAGCCCAGGGCTATCCCCTGCCGAGAAAATAACCATATTATCGCTGAGCATCGGTCTTTGAAGAACGGCAGTAACATCGCGCGGCTCAGCAACATACAAATAGTCGGGGAAAAGGCTGGATGAGGTATCCAGCAGCAGCACCCCTGACGCTTTAAGCTTTCTCGGGCTGTCATTACGGCAATATATTACATGTTTACCGAGAACAGTGAGCAGCATAGACAGGGTAATCATAACAAATCCCCCTTTACGCAATTATGTATTATTTGCAGAAAATTATGTATTTTATGACCATAGTCAAAAAACTTTTATCAAATATAATAAGTAATGATAACATACTAACACTATAAACACAAGTTTGATTTGGGTGTTAAAGGAAGGACTCGATAGCTTAGATGTATGAAAGAATAGAAAAAATCAAAAAAAGGGTTGTTATTGATACGTTCCCGATTTGTATTGAGAAATACAGAATCACTCTTGATGTAATCAAGGAAGCGAAGAATGATCCCATCATGATTCAGCGCGCAAAAATGCTTATCGCAACCGCCTCGCGCATGCCCATCCAGATAGCAGACGATGAGCTTATCGTTGGAATCAGCGCCTCAAAGCCCATGGGGCTTGAGATCGACCCCCATTACGGCATCTGGTCGCAGGACGAAATCGATTCTCTTATCGAGGACGGCTACGAGATGGACCCTCAGGATGTCAAGGACCTGCAGGAGCTCAACAAGAGCCACGATCCCGCGACCATGATTGGTCTTATGGGCGACATTCTTTACGAGCCGGAAAACGCACATATTCTCTCGCTTCTTAAGGCCGGACTTATACTCCCGCCCTGGAAGGACAAGGCGGAGGGCAAGGGCGTCGGCGGCGGCTACTGTCAGTCGGGTCTCGGCCTCGGGCCCTCGCTCGTTCTGCTCGCAGTTGATTACACAAAGCTTCTGCACCACGGCACAAGAGGACTTATCGCTCAGGCCAAAGAGTACATGAGCAAGGTCTCCATGTCCGAGCCGGGAGGAATAGACAAGTTCCGTTATTACAAGTCCGTCATTATGGCTCTCGAGTCGATGGAGATACTCGCAAAGAGATACTCCGATCTCGCCTTCGATATGGCCAAAAAGGAAACCAATCCCCAGCGCAAGGCCGAGCTTCTTCAGATTGGCGAAACCTGTGCATGGGTGCCCATGAACCCCGCACGCACCTTCCGCGAGGCTATGCAGTGCTTCTGGTTTGAGTTTGTTATGCTCAGCCCCTCCACCACCCTGCCGGGAACACGCTTCGACCAGTTTATGTACCCCTACTACAAGGCCGACCTCGAGGCCGGACGCATTACCCGCGAGGAAGCGACAGAGCTTCTCTGCCTGCTGCGTCTTAAGGATATGGAGCTCAACCGTACCTCAGGCAAAAATAACCGCAAGAAGAACGCCGGTATGGCGAAGTGGCACAACTTCACAATCGGCGGCCAGAAGGCCGACGGCACCGACGGCACAAACGACATCACCTACATGATGCTCGACGCCGCGGCAATCACCAAGACGCCACACCACACCATTACGCTCCGCGTATGGGAGGGCACACCTGAGGAAATAATCGTAAGAGCCCTTGAAATAGTAAGAATGGGTCTTGGAATGCCTGCTTTCATAGGCGACAAGTCGTACATGGAATGCTTCACCTCCCGCGGAGTTTCCAAGGAGGACGCTGCCGAGTACGTTATGACCGGCTGTCTTGACGCGAACATTCCGGGCAAATCCAGAACAGGCCCCGTGCCGATGGTCACAATTCCGCTCATTTTCGATATCTTCCGCCACAACGGAGTTAATGTCAATAACGGCGAGCTGTGCGGAATAAAGACCGGCGACTTCACGCAGTTTGGGAGCTTTGAGGAGCTTTACGCAGCCTTTGAGGAGCAGATGAAGTACTGCATGAAGATTGTCGGCGAAAAGAACAACCTCGAGCTTAAGATCACTCAGGAGCTTCTGCCCGATCCGCTGCGCTCCGTACTCATGTACGAGGGCATAGAGTCCGGTGCCGACACCTTCTGCCGCAAGATGCCCTTTGAGAACGCCTGCGTAACAAACCCCATCGGTATGATAAACGTCGGCGACTCCCTCGCCGCTATCAAAAAGCTCGTATTCGAAGAGAAGAAATACACCCTCAAGCAGGTCTATGACGCACTTGAGGCTGACTGGGTCGGATATGAGGACATGCAGAAGGAGTTCTATGCCGCCCCCAAGTTCGGCAATAACGACGACTATGTAGATCAGATCACCGCACGCTGCTACAAATCCTTCTGTGATATCACGGCCTCCCTGCCGACCATTCTCGGAGGAGTTCATATTCCCACAGGTATCTCCATAACCTCTCATCAGCCGGGCGGCGGTCTGACCGGAGCTACCCCCGACGGCAGAAAAGCCGGCGAAATCCTCGCCGACGGAACTATGTCTCCGATGCATGGCTGCGACAATCACGGACCCACTGCGGTCCTGCAGAGCGCAATGAAGATCGATCAAGATCCCTTCCAGGCGACCTTGCTGAACATGAAATTCCATCCCGCCTCCCTCAAGACCGAAGGAGATCTCAAAAAGCTCGCGAGCATGATTCGCGCCTACCTTGTAAACGGCGGAAAACACATTCAATTCAACGTTGTCGACAAGGAAACTCTTATGCAGGCTCAGGAAAATCCAAAGCAGCATAGAGACCTTGTTGTCCGTATCGCGGGCTACAGCTGCTACTTTGTACAGCTCAACAAGCCCATGCAGGACGAGGTTATCGCCCGCGTCGAGCACACGCTGTAAAGCTTCCAGGGGGTATCCACTACCCTCCGGTAAATAGCCAGATAGAGCCACGCATCAGCGGGGCTCTATCTGTTTTATATTTACAGCAAACCGCATATTTGATATAATGCTTAAAAATAGTATACATTATATATTATACGGAACACATCAAAAGGACGAGCCTTCGTCAAACGAAAGGAAGGGTCAAAATGAGCATTCCCACTCCCCACAACGCGGCTAAGAGCGGCGAAATCGCAAAAACCGTTCTGATGCCAGGCGATCCCCTACGGGCAAAATTTATCGCGGAAACTTATCTTGAAAGCCCCGTACTCGTCAACAACGTAAGGGGCATACAGGGCTATACGGGCACATATAAAGGCAGCGCCGTTACAGTAATGGCAAGCGGCATGGGCATACCGTCCATCGGGATATACAGCTATGAGCTTTTTAACTTTTACGGCGTTGAAAACATTATGCGAATCGGCTCCGCGGGCGCCATAAGCGATAAGCTGAAGCTTCGCGACATTGTTTTCGGCCTTGGAGCCTGCACAAACTCCAATTACGCAGCACAGTTTGAGCTTCCCGGCAGCTTCGCGCCGACAGCGAGCTACGCACTCTTAAAGGCCGCCGCCGAACAAGCTGCAAAGCTCGGCATTGAGCCTCAAATCGGCAACATTCTTTCAAGCGACACCTTCTACGACGACAGACAGGATGCAATTTTAAGGTGGAAGCGTATGGGCGTTCTCGCCGTGGAGATGGAGGCCGCAGGACTTTATATGAACGCCGCGAGAGCCGGTAAAAACGCACTAGCGATATGCACCATATCCGACCATGTCATAACAGGTGAGGCCCTGGACGCCGAGGCCCGCCAGACAAGCTTTACGCAGATGATGGAGATCGCGCTTAACACGGCAATAAGCTTGTAACAGCTTAGGCAGAACCGCCGAGCGTTCTTATAATATATTGTTTAAAATGCGCCGAGGCCCGAAAGATTTCTTTCGGGCCTCGGCTTTGTATTAAGAAGGAATATAGCTTGTTTTTATGATTTTCCGTTTCCTTTGGAGGCGTTTCCAGAACTGGATGCGCCGTTGCCGGAATTTGCGTTTCCTTTGTCAGCATTATCGCTTTTCCCTGCATCCGCTGGCTTCTTGTCGGCAGACGGCACTGCTTTGGCAGCAGGCTCTGCGGTAGCTGCAGGTTCGCTTGATGTCGTGGGGTCTGCAGTGACCTCGGGTGAACCGGCTGGCACTGAGGCGTCCTCAGCCTTTTTTTCATTGCCCTTGCCGTTGTTGCTGCTGTTGCTGTTGCTGTTGCCGTTTTTTTCAGCTTCCTTCTCAGGAGCTTTGTCTCCCTTGTTCTCGTTTTGAGCCTTAACCTGAGTTTCCTCGCCCTGATTTGCTTCGCCGTTTTCGTTCTTTTCGGCGTTGGCCTTCGCCTTCTCCACCTTTTCAGCCGCCGTCTTTACATCCTTTAGGTCAAGCTTTTCTGCGGCTGCATCGGGATTGGCCTTCATCAGCTCGTCGGCTTTGAGGAAGATTTCCGTGACTTTTGCGCTCTTGAAATCCTCGGCCGAGATTGTGGGATCAAGTGTGGTGAGGATGTTGATCATTTTATATTTTCCCGGAGAAATACCGAGTTCCTTTGCGGCGGTTCTAAGCTCTAAGCTGGAGCTGTTCGCGTATACGACCGCCATGATATTCTTGGCCTTAAGCGCGGCTTCAACAGCCTCTTCGCTCTCTGTTTCAAGCTCCTCTGCAGTATTTTCGTTGTTGGATTCGGAGGTCACGGAAATGACGGTAGAGCCGTCCTCCGCGATATATCCCTGTTCGGCGGCCTCCTCAACTATTGTACTGACCGCTTCTTCAACGCTCATATTGTTTACGTTTACTTCCTCAAGAAGTGCCGTGCCGTCTTCGTTGTAGCTTGTTGTGCTTACAACAGTGTCAAAGGCGTTAACTCCAAGCTCAACACTGGGGTTTATGTCGATGCTGATATATTTAACGGGAGTATTGTAATAGGCGTATGCGCCCGTGGCAATGCCCGCGCATATTAAAAACGAGGCAGCAACTAATGCAAATTTTTTCACGGCAAATATCTCCTTTGTATGTTTAGTTTTTATATCACTGGATTCCTGTCTGCCGTTTTGGAGAGCGGCCTTAACATATTCCGCGGTCTTCTCCTTTAATTCTTTTTCGGCAGTGATCTTATCCATGTAGTTTGAGAAAGAACTCATATGCTCCCCTTTCCTGGCGCCGAAGACTTGCTATCGCGCCATATTATAATCAAAATGTGAAGTCTTCGCCAAGCCTGCGCCTTAAAAGCGCCTTAGCGCGCCTGAGCCTGGAATATACGGTGTTTACGTTTTCCTGCATAAGCTCCGCAATCTCGGGAATCGGACGACCTTCGTAGTAATGCAGGTAAACAAGGTCCTTATATTCCGTTGGGAGCAGAAGAACCACTTTAATCAGCTCTTCCTGCGCGGGGCTCTCATAAGGTATATCCATTTCCTCTATACTGACAACCTTTTTGCGCCAGAAGCTTTTGCACAGATCCTTGCACTTGTTGAAGGTAACACGGCATAGCCAGGCCTTTTCATGCTTGGGACTTTCAAATTTATCAGTATTAAGGAAGAACTTAAGGAATACCTCCTGAAAAACATCCTCTACGTCCGAATAATCCTTTAAATAGAGAAAGCAGATTCTTCGAACCATATCGGCATATTTCTCAATCGCTGCTGAAACGGCATCGTCGGTACCAAACGACTGTCTCAATGTATTCCCTCCTTCCTGCTTATAATACGAATCTAAAACGTAAATCCGTTCTTTTTCGATAAAATATTTTAAATAATTGTATTAATTTATTATATCATAAATTTTTATTAAAACAGTATTGACAAACGCAAAGAATTGTATTATTGTATTACTTACCTAATACAAACATACAGGCGGTGATTTTATGGATTGGAATTTTCAGCCCGACAGGCCGATATACGTTCAGCTCAAGGAGCAAATAAAGCTTCTTATAGTAGCTGGGACCTATCCGCCGGGGAGTCAGCTCCCAACGGTCAGGGAGCTCGCAGCCGAGGCGGGGGTAAATCCAAATACCCTGCAAAAGGCTCTGGCAGAGCTTGAACGCGACGGGCTTGTCTTTACCCAGCGAACTAGCGGCAGATTTGTGACGGAGGACATTAAAATGGTTAATGAGGTAAAAAAGGAGCTGGCGATGGAGCAGATAGCTCAGTTTTTCGGAAAAATGGAAAGCATGGGCTACAAAAATAGCGAGACTATCGAACTAATTAAAAAAGCAGCGGAGGAGATGAAATAATGGCTTTATTGCAATGCGCCGGGCTTACGAAGAAATTCGGCACAAAAACAGCGCTGGACAGTATCGATCTTACAATAGAAAAGGGGAAAATTGTAGGCCTGCTCGGCTCGAACGGCAGCGGAAAGACAACATTTCTGAAGCTCTGCAACGGACTGCTTACCCCAAATGCGGGCAGCGTGACTATAAACGGAATGACCCCGGGAGTCGGAACCAAGGCCATTGTTTCCTATCTCCCTGAGCAGACCTATCTGAGCGATTGGATGTCTGTAGCCGATATCATTAAGTTCTTTGAGGACTTTTACAAGGACTTCAGAAAAGATAGAGCTCTCGATATGCTTTCAAGCCTCGGCATATCAGCAAATGACAAGCTAAAAGCCATGTCGAAGGGCACAAAGGAGAAGGTACAGCTTATCCTTGTAATGGCAAGGGAAGCAAAGCTCTACCTGCTTGACGAGCCCATAGGCGGAGTTGACCCCGCCGCGAGGGATTACATCCTGAACACCATTATTAAGAACTATAATCCGGAGGCAACAATCATCATCTCCACGCATCTCATTTCGGATATAGAGTCGATACTCGACGATGTGATATTTATTTCTGGAGGCAGGGTTGTCCTCCGGTCGTCGGTAGACGAAATCAGGGAAGAGAAGGGAAAAAGCGTAGACGCTCTCTTCAGGGAGGTATTTAAATGTTAGGAAAACTGTTCAAATACGATATGAAGTCTCTGGGAAGAGTATTCCTGCCGCTTTACGCGGCGCTAATAATCATATCGGCGGTAAATCGAATTCTTATTCTTACAGGTCTTAACGTTCCGATTATGATTGGGAGCTCAGTTTTTGGCATGCTGCTTGGCGGTGTCTGCGTTGCAACCTTTATACTTACGCTTAACAGATTCAGAAAAAACCTGCTCGGTAATGAGGGCTACCTTTCGTTCACGCTCCCGGTAAGCGCTGATAAGCTTATACTGAGCAAGCTGTTTTCGGCGGCAATTTGGTTTGTCGTGAGCTTTATAGTTGTTATAATTTCGATTGTTATCATGGCGGCCAATGGTTCGGACTATGTGGAGTTTCTTAATGATTTAAGGGAATTGTTCAGTCACTTCAGGGGTTTAGACTGGAATAGCGTGATTTTCTTTATCGACATTATCATTATTATGGCTCTGGGTACATTCTGCTCAATCATGGTCCTGTACTGCTGCATTTCGCTGAGTATGATGGTTAACAAACACCGAAAAGCCTTTTCCTTCGGAGCTTTTGTTGTGATAACAATTGTCGCACAAATATTAGCCGCAATTCTTTTCAGCGCTCTTTCGAACCTCGGCCCGATAGAGCTCAGCCGGCTTGCCGCGGCCCACATCATACTGGGGCTTATAATTCTTGGAGAGCTTGTGGTTTTCGGGATTTTCTATTCAGCGACCAGGTTCATGCTGACAAAGAAGCTCAATCTGGAATGATGTTTTTCTAGGGGGTATCCAATACCCCCTAGATACGCGGCTAAAGCCGCGATACCCCCGGCCGCGCACGATTTGCGCGGGCTGAGGAATTTTTTTGAGAAGTGAATTCTCGAAAAAATAGAATTAAATTGCCCTGCGAGGGGTTTGATATATATAAAAGGCGCTGCCGCAGTTTTGCGGCAGCGCTTTTCCTTTGATTATAAACCTTTTACCAACGGCCTCCGCCGCCTCCGCCGAAGCCTCCGCCCGAGAAGCCTCCGCCTCCAAAGCCGCCGCCTCCGAAGCCGCCGAAACCGCCGCGCCCTGTAGTGTTCACCTGAACTGGCGTGGCAATCATAGCAGACTGCATGTGCGACATTGAGTGGAACATAGTCGAGTAGAAAATAAAGGGGGTAAAGCTGTAGTTATATCCGTAGTACCAGGATGGGGGCTGCATCGCGATGCCCTCAAACTTTTTTGCCCACTTATCGCTTACCCCGAGTACGTAGGCATAGGGCAGTACGTCGTAAAAGTATGATGGATTCTCGATGACAAGGCGCTCGATGCGATCCTTTTCGGCAAGCTCAAGGAAGTTTTTGAAACCGACAAGCCTTCCGAGAATGTCGTTTCCGAAATGGGTGCGCTTTCGCATGAATACGCCGAGAATGCCCGTAAGTATGTTTGACACTGCAACGCAGACGCCTGTCAAAAGCATTCCGCGATACCACATAAAGCCGATGTAGGCTATCATTATTACGGCGCTTACAACAACAAATGCCACGAGCGTTGCCGTTTTCTTTACGGTCTTGGTGACATACCACTTGGTAACTATGCCTTCAAGTATGTTTATCGGTATGAATATGAGCATTGTGCAGAATAACGACATTGCAAGAGCGGTAACAATCGAATCGATCGACACAAACATGGGCTGAAAAATAGTCGCAAATATCAGAAGCCCTGAAAAAAAGGAAACCGTTTTTCCAAGACCGGAGGTTCTCTTGCTGTATAGATGGCGCTCCTTGGTGGCATAGTGCTTCTGGATTTTTACCTTGACCTCCGCGATTTGAGTATAAAAGTGCTCCTTAAGCTCGGAGATCATGACATTATCGCGAACATCGAAGATTTTATAGAACATGCCCTTTTCGTAGTCGTTCTGGCTGTGCTCAAGCTCCCTTAGCTTAATAAGCTTGAAATCGTCCTTCCCGACAGGTTCAATCGCGAGATAACCCTTTGAGGCCCAGTAAATTATGAGGGAAACGACATCCTTGTCATCCACAATAGTGTCGATGATGTAGCCGGCCTCTGCCGAAGTGATGCCGTCCGGCGGATAAAATTCCACCGTTTTAATCATGACGGGGTCGCGTCCGAAGATTAGGAACAAGAAAAGCGACAGCAGCAAAATGGCAAGTGCGGCGGCTATAAAAATAGTCTGCCACTGGTTCACGGGGGCCTCAAAATAGCCCTCGGGCAAATCCATCTGAATGCTTAATCCCTGTCCGGCCGTAAGATTAGTTTTTAGCACACCGGATATTGTGTTTCCTGAAAGCGTGTACTGCAGTGGGGCCTCTTGGGCAGAACCGTAGCTGCCGTAGAAGAACCAGAGCTTGCTGCTGTCAAATTCCTTTGGCAGCTCGACACTGAAGGTCACATTGCTGATATTGCATTCCCAGCTCGTTCCGATAATATTGTAGTATACAAAATCCTGTGTTTTGATTGTGTCATCGCCCAGCGCATGGTCGTAGCTTATCTTATATACCTTCTGGCCCGAAACGAGCTTGTTGGCGTCGCCTATTTGCAAAACAAGGTTTCCGTCCTTCTTATACTCGCTGAATTTCTCACTCAAAACAGAAACTGAGCTTATCTTTGTGTTATATTTTACGTTTGTGGTGCCGTTAGCCTGTTTCCAATCCATTTCCTGCACATACGGAATATTCCTGTATATACCATGGCTCGGTTCGAGGAAATTTACTGTGATGGTTTCCGTCACGTGGTAGATATTGTCGCCACCAATGGATATATCAACATTGTAAGCCGTAATATCATATCCGCTGTCAGCCGCCCGAGACGATACGGGCAAAAGGGCCAAGCAGCAAAGGAAAACGGAAAACAGGACGGCAGTAAAACGGGTAAGCCTCTTCAACCTATCCCTCCTTATTAAATTGATCTTAAGGTGAGTTAAAACTGCACCTTTACGTTGCCGCGCTCTTCATCATTGATTTCAAAGAGCTTCTCCTGCCTGAAGCCGAAGAGCGAAGCGACAATAACACTAGGAAAAACCTCGGTTTTTGTGTTAAAGTCACGAACAACGGCGTTGTAATACTTTCTGGAGCTTGCAATATCGGTCTCGACAAGCTGGAGCTGTTTTTGAAGGTCTAAGAAGTTTGTGTTTGCCTTTAAATCGGGATAGGCCTCCGCCAGCGCAAACAGTGATTTTAAGGTGCCGGAGAGAGCGTTCTCCCCCTCGACGCGGGCTTCAATGCTTTTAGCGCTTGCGGCGGCGTTGCGCGCCGATATGACCTTTTCAAAGGTGCTCGACTCGTGAGAGGCGTACCCCTTAACGGTTTCCACCAGATTTGGGATGAGATCATAGCGCTTTTTCATGTAAACATCCATCGTGGAAAAAGCCTCGCGAACCATATTGCGGAGCCTTATAAAGCCGTTGTAGGAAGCAATAAACCATAAAACGATGATAACGACTACAGCAAGAATAATCCAACCTGTCATGATACACGTCCTTTCATAAGCTGTAACAATAGTTTTTCAAATTATCCGAGATTATATGAAAACAATTATAACACAATAGGTCAAATCTGGCAAATTAACAAAGTATAAATAATCTTTGCTAAACACACTGCATCAAATTGTTCAGCAGATTTAAGGCTTATATTTCTTGAAATAAAAACGATTATATGTATAATAATTATTAATGTAAAAATAATAGACATTTTGCGAAATGAAGGAATTTGATGGAAGATAAAAAGATAAAGGCGGGCAATCCTTTTGCCTCGCTTAAACACAAAAATTTTCGGTATTACTGGATAGGAATGTGCATCTCTCTCGTTGGTACATGGATGCAGAATATCGCCCAACCCTGGCTGGCTTACAGGCTTACCGACTCTCCCTTCTGGCTCAGCGTTATAAGCGCCCTGCAGTTTGCGCCAATGCTGGTAATATCTCTTTTTGCGGGCGTGCTGGTAGATAAAATTCCGAAAAAGAGGATTTTGATTATTTCTCAGGCCTCGTTTCTCGTATTAACTATGGTACTTGCCATACTTACTTGGACAGACCTTATCCGGTATTGGCATCTTGTGATTGCGGCCCTCCTCATGGGCATCGTCAACGCCTTCGACATGCCAGCGAGGCAGTCCTTTGTTGTTGAGCTTGTCGGCAAGGAGGACCTCATGAACGGGATAGCCTTGAATTCGGCGGCTTTTAATGGCGCAAGAATAATAGGGCCTGCAATAGCTGGGCTTGTTATGGGTGCGTTCGGCCCGGCGCTTTGCTTCTTTATAAATTCAGTCAGCTATGCGGCGGTGCTTATAAGCCTGTTCTTTGTAAAGCCCTATGTGATAGAGAAACCGCCGGCAAAAAAAGAGGGAATATTCAAGCAGATTGGGGACGGGCTAAAGTATATTTATAAGAGCGAGATACTTTTCTCAACAGTTCTGATAATGATAGTCGTCGGCATATTCGCAAACAATTTTACAGTTCTCGTTCCCGTTTTTGCGGTAAAAATTTTAAATCAGCAGGAAACCGGTTATGGAGTCCTTATGTCCTTTATGGGCGTCGGCTGCCTGATTGCGTCGTTACTCGTCGCCACCTTCAGTCAGACAGGCCCCAAAAAGTTCATCATGCGTGTCGTTCCTTTGATTGTTGCCGCAAGTTTAATTATTATAGGCTTTTCGAGAAGCTTTTTCCTAACCGGAATTATTCTTCTCATTAACGGCTTCTTCTTTGCTGGAATTATCGCGATTGCCAACTCCACTATGCAGCTCAATACTACCGGCGAATATATAGGGCGGGTTATGAGCGTGTACTCTATAGTCTTCATTGGCTCGACACCGATCGGAAATCTTTACGCAGGGGCAATATCCAACAGGTTTGGCGCCGCTGTAGGGTTTATCGCCTGCGGTGCGATAATTATATTGCTGATGATACCGGTCTATATCTATTTAAAGAGGAAAGCCGTCAAACAGACTTTGGATGCTGCAGGCCCTCGCTGAGGGGTACGTACATTGAAAAGCTGGGACTTTTTAGTCTCAGCTTTTGCAATATATAAAAATTACACTTGCATCATGTATATTTTTACCAAAAAATTCAGCAAATCTTGAAGCTTTATACGGCGTACATTTGTGCTTGTTAAAAAGACACAAAAAACAATGGAACACAGTTCAATTTTTTTAATGCACATTTTTTATATCTTTGAATTTTTGCTTGAAATAAGCCAAAAATAAGTATATAATTCTGTCACATTTTAAGGGTGTAGCAACCGTTGTGCCCAAAACAAAGGAGTTTTGAATTATGGCATTTAAAAGCAATTACCTGCAGAAGGTTTACAGCGATCTCGAAAAAAAGAGCTCGCATGAGCCGGAATTTTTGCAGGCAGTATTTGAGGTTCTTGAATCTCTTGAGCCCGTACTGGAAAAACGCCCAGACCTTGAAAAGGCAGGAATCATTCAGCGTATCGTTGAACCTGAACGTGCAATTCTGTTCAGGGTGAGCTGGGTGGACGACAATGGCGTCGTTCAGGTTAACCGCGGTTACCGCGTACAGTTCAATTCCGCAATAGGTCCCTACAAAGGCGGTCTCCGCCTGCATCCGAGCGTAAACCTCTCCATCATTAAGTTCCTCGGATTCGAGCAAATCTTCAAGAACAGCCTTACCGGCCTGCCCATGGGCGGCGGCAAGGGCGGTTCCGACTTTGACCCCAAGGGCAAGAGCGACGGCGAAATCATGCGTTTCTGCCAGAGCTTCATGACCGAGCTTTCAAAGCACATCGGTGCTGACACCGACGTGCCCGCCGGCGATATCGGCGTCGGAGGCCGCGAAATCGGCTATATGTACGGCCAGTACAAGCGTCTTCGCAATGAGTTTACAGGTGTTCTAACCGGCAAGGGCCTCACATACGGCGGAAGTCTCGCCCGCACGGAAGCAACCGGCTACGGACTCTGCTATTTTGCCGACGAAATGCTCAAAGCCGCAGGCAAGTCCTTCGAGGGCAAGAAGGTTATCGTATCCGGAAGCGGAAACGTCGCCATCTACGCCAACCAGAAGGCTACCCAGCTCGGCGGCAAGGTTATCGCAATGAGCGATTCCAACGGCTACATTGTCGATGAAAACGGCATAGACTACAAGGTTATTCAGGAAATCAAGGAGGTCAAGCGCGACCGCATAAAGACATATCTGAACTACGTCCCGTCAGCTAAATACGTTGAGGGATGCAGCGGCATCTGGACCATCCCCTGCGATGTCGCCCTGCCCTGCGCAACTCAGAATGAGCTTGACGGCGCTGCCGCAAAGACTCTTGTCAAGAACGGCTGCGTAGCAGCTGCCGAGGGCGCAAATATGCCCTGCACACCCGAGGCTGTTGAGGTTTTCCACAAAAACGGCGTTCTGTTCGGACCGGCAAAGGCCTCAAACGCAGGCGGCGTAGCCACCTCGGGCCTCGAAATGAGCCAGAACTCCATGCGTCTTTTCTGGACCTTCGAAGAGGTTGATGAGCGCCTGCATCAGATTATGAAGAACATCTATGCAAACTGCGCCAGCGCCGCTGCCGAATACGGCATGTCCGGAAACCTCGTTGCCGGAGCAAACATCGCAGGCTTCCTCAAGGTAGCAGACGCCATGGAAAGACAGGGCGTTGCATACTAAGATACAGCCCATAAGACTGTAACAAAAAAATTGATTATGAGCCTGTTCGGGACTAAAACCCGAGCAGGCTCATTTACCTTGTCAAAAAAGTGTTTTTGACAAGCTTCTAGGGGGAATCCAATTCCCCCTAGATACGCGGCATACGCCGCGATACCCCCGGTCGCGCACGATTTGCGCGGGCTGTGGTATTTTCCGAGAAGTGAATTCCCGGAAAAATGATTTTAATTTTCCCTGCTAGGGAGTTTATATTTTGGCCTTGTTCTATCTTATCTGACCGTTTCCGCGAATGACAAATTTGCAGGAGGTTAGCTGCTTAAGGCCCATAGGTCCTCTCGCATGCAGCTTTTGCGTGGAAATCCCTATTTCCGCGCCCAGCCCGAATTCCCCTCCGTCCGTAAAGCGCGTTGAAGCGTTCGCGTACACCGCCGCTGCGTCTACTCCGTTAAGGAACTTCTCCGCAGCAGCCTTATTCTCCGTCACAATCGCTTCGGAGTGTCCCGTGCCGTACTCGTTGACAAAATCAATCGCCTCTTGAGCCCCCGAAATAACCTTGACCGCAAGTATATAATCTCCGAACTCAGTGTGATAATCCTGCTCGGTGGCAGCTATCACGGAGTCCCCGAGTATTTCCCTTGTCTTCTCACAGCCTCTGAGCTCGACATTCTTCGTATCGAGCTTAGCCTTGGCCATCGGCAGGAACTTTGCCGCCACGCTCTCCGCCACAAGCAGCGTCTCGGCCGCGTTGCAGACAGAAGGGCGGGAGCACTTTGCGTTAAATATAATGTTTGCCGCCTTTTCAAGGTCGGCGTCATCGTCTACGTAAACATGGCAAACACCGACGCCCGTCTCGATAACAGGCACCTTTGAGTTTTCCACGACGCTCTTAATAAGCCCCGCGCCGCCTCTAGGGATAAGCACATCCAAATATTCGGAAAGCTGCATAAGCTCTGTCGCGCTCTGACGGCTTGTATCCTCCACAAGCGCAACGCAGTCGCGGGGGAGCCCCGCCGCTTCGAGTGCGTCACGCATTATGTTAACAAATGCGAGGTTGGAGTTGAAAGCCTCCTTGCCGCCCCGAAGAATAACCGCGTTTCCGGCCTTCAGGCACAAAACGGCGGCATCAACAGTTACGTTAGGCCTTGCCTCATATATTATGCCTATAACCCCTAGCGGCACGGCGCGACGCTCAATTTCCATGCCGTTCGGGCGAGTACTTCTTTCAAGCACCTCTCCTATCGGGTCGGGCAGGTCAATTACCTGCTTAATCCCCTCGACTATGCCCTCAATGCGCTCTTTGGTAAGCGTCAGCCTGTCAAGCAGGGAGTTAGAGATTCCGTTTTCCAAAGCTGCGTCCGTATCCGCCTTATTTGCGGCGAGAATCTCATCAATGCGAGCCTTAATAGCCCCTGCAATCTCATAGAGCGCCTTATTTTTCGCCGCTGTATCAGCTGTCATAAGTACCAGCGACGCCTTTTTTGCGGCAGCGCCCTTTTTCTCCAATGCGGTCATTTCGCGCCCCTCCTCTTCCCTGACAAAAATTTGGTGCCGGCCGGCTCGCCCTTTACTATTTTATACAGGTTTTCAAGTGCCGAGCCGTTTGTGATTATCATGTCTATTCCGTGCTCCATCGCTCTCGCTCCGGCGTCGAGCTTTGTAGCCATCCCGCCCGTGCCCCATTTTCCGGCGTCGCCGCAGGCATTGCGCAGCTTGTCACTCACGGTATGCACTTCACATATCAGCTTAGCCTCGGGATTTTGCTTGGGGTCGCTGTCGTAAAGCCCGTCGATATCAGAAAGCAGTATCAGCAGGTCAGCCTTGCAAAGCACGGCGACTATTGAGGAGAGCGTATCGTTGTCGCCGAGCACCTTATCCTTGCCGGTCTCAATCTCAGCAGACGAAACCGAGTCATTTTCGTTTACTATGGGAATCACGCCGAGCGAAAGCAAGGACTCAAAGGTACCGGTCAGATGCTGGGCGCTTGTTTTTCTCTCAACATCTCCGCCCGTCAGAAGTATCTGCGCGACAGTCTGTCCGTATTCGGCAAAGAATTTATCATAAAGGTGCATCAGCTCACACTGTCCGACAGCGGCGACGGCCTGCTTCATTCGCAGTTCACTCGGTCGGCCCGGAAGTTTGAGCTTGTTTGTCCCGACACCGATAGCGCCGGAGCTGACGAGTATAACCTCGTTGCCCATGCTCTTGATGTCCGAAACCGTCCTAGCAAGCAGGTCGAGCGAATGCATATCAACGCTTCCGTTCTGCCTGATTATGTTTGAAGTACCGACCTTGATCACTATGCGCATCGGGAGCGCCCCTCTTTCATAAGCAGATATAGCTTAAGGGGTATTATATCAATACCCCTTAAGCTTGTCGAAAAAGTGTTTTCGACAAGCTTCTAGGGGGAATCCAATTCCCCCTA
>CAYQMY010000008.1:0-24792 GCA_964418735.1 uncultured Oscillospiraceae bacterium
ACGAGAGCGGTCTTGATTGCGGACAGCGGACATGTTATACTTTCTGCTATACAGCCCGAAACGATATCCGGCAGAATGGCCGGAAAGGATACACCCGATCCCGAGGAGGAAGACAATGCACAGTAAAGGCAAGCTTTTCATAATTTCCGGTCCCTCGGGCTCAGGTAAGAGCACGCTGCTGACTGAGGTTTTTGAAAAGATCGACAACAAGTACTTTTCCGTTTCCGCAACTACCAGAAAGCCGAGACCCGGAGAGGTGGACGGAGTTAACTACTGGTTCAAGTCCCACGAGGAATTCAAGTCCCTGCTTGAAGCCGGCGAATTCCTTGAATATGCCGAGTACGCAGGGAATTTCTACGGCACTCTCGCGGCGCCCATTATTAAAGAGCTTGAGCAGGGGACGGATATTTTTCTCGATATTGAGGTGCAGGGCGCGCTTCAGGTGCGCGAAAAGATACCCGAGGCCATTCTCATATTCGCTATTCCCCCGACCTTTGAGGAGCTTGAGCGAAGGCTCAGAAACCGCTCAACGGAATCGGAAAGCAAAATCAGGGAACGTCTTGATACGGCGAGGCACGAATACAAGCAGGCCGTAAGGTACGATTATATCGTTATAACAGACAAGCCGGGCGCGGCGTCAAGCGAAATTATCTCCATTGTAACTGCGGAGAAATGCAAAATGACAGAACGCAAATATTTGATCAGAGAGGCATGATTTATATGTTATATCCACCTATGTCGGAACTCCTTAAAAAAATAGACAGCAGATACCTGCTTGTCAACGTGGTCGCGCACAGAGCGAGGGAAATTGCGGTGCAGGCAGACGAAAACGGTGAAAGTCTCGATAAAAAGCCCGTATCGCTTGCAGTTGAAGAGGTTGCATCGGGTGCCTATTGCGCTCACCTTAAACACGATTTTAGGTAGCTTAAAGGCAGGTGCTTGATGAAGCACCTGCCTTTGGTTATTAATTTTGTAAAGCATATATTTAATCGCATCGGAGGAGGATAATCGTGAGCACGGAATTAGTGGCTAAGGTTGTTGTATCCTCTGCTAACTTTGCTATAGACAGACCCTATGACTATCGCATACCCGAGCTTTTGCGTGAAAAGGCCCTGGCCGGAGTCCGTGTAATCGTCCCTTTTTCAAGAGGCAACAGGCGAACCGAGGGCATAATTGTCGCGCTTTCGAATGCAAAGGAAAAAATGCGCCTTAAGAACATTGACAAGGTGCTTGATGAAAGTCCGGTTCTGTCCGAGAATCAGGTCAAGCTTGCGTTATGGATGCGCGACAGATTTTTTTGCACCGTTTATGACGCGGTAAGAGCGATGCTTCCTGCTGGGCTTTGGTTTAAAAACGAGTATAGCTATAAGGCTTTTGAGGGCATTTCCGTTGAAAACGCTCTGCAGGCCGCCGAAGCAGTTCCTTCGGGTCAGGAAATCATAAAAGTGATTTTCGGCTCTGAAGGCGGAGTTTCGCTCAATGAGCTTAAAAAAATTCCCGAAGTCTCCGATTTGGAGAATAGTCTAAAATCTCTCGTAAAATTAGGGCTTATAAGCGAGCTTGTAAGCGAGCGCCGCAGGGTAAAGGACAAAACCGTCGGCACCGCGTATCTTGAAGTACCGGCTGAGGAAGCGGCAGCGCTGTCGTCACAGAGGGCGAAAAAGTCCCCTATACAGGCTGAGGTTTTAAGGCTGCTTTCGGCAATCGGCTCAGCGCCCGTCAAGGACATCTGCTATTTTACCGGTGCCTCCTCTCAGACGATAAAAAGGCTCGAGAGGGAAGGCCTGATAAAGATTGAGTTTGAGGAAGCCTTCAGGCGGCCCGAAATCAAAGACACAGGCAAAATAGAGGTCGGAGAGCTCAGCGCCGAGCAGCAGGCCGCCTTTGACGGTATTGCTTCGCTTTTGGATAAAACCCCGTCCGCCGCCCTGCTCTACGGAGTAACCGGCAGCGGAAAAACGGCGGTCTACATAAAGCTTATTAGGGAGGTCATAAACCGAGGCCGTTCGGCCATCGTACTCGTACCCGAGATTGCGCTTACGCCGCAGCTTGTGAGCACCTTCTCCCATTGCTTTGGGGACGGAGTGGCGGTACTGCACAGCTCTCTTGGGATTGGCGAGCGCTATGACGAGTGGAAGCGGATAAGGTCCGGCTGCGTAAATGTGGTTGTCGGAACACGCTCTGCCGTCTTTGCCCCGCTTGACAATATAGGGCTGATTATCTTGGACGAAGAGCAGGAATATACCTATAAATCCGAAAATAATCCGCGCTACCACGCGAGGGACGTAGCGAAGTACCGCTGCGTGCAAAGTGGAGCACTTTTGCTTCTGGGTTCAGCTACACCTTCTATTGATACAATGTACAATGCCAAAACAGGAAGGTACAGCCTGTTTACTCTCAATTCGCGCTTTAACACTCAGGCGCTTCCCGAGGTTTTAATTGTAGATATGAAGAGGGAATTGCGTCAGGGAAACGGCAGCACGATAAGCTCTGTGCTGAAAACCGAAATAGATGAAAACCTTGAAAAGGGCGAACAGACAATATTGTTTATTAACCGCCGCGGCGCAAGCAGCTTTATGGCCTGCCCTGAGTGCGGATTTACCTACGGCTGCCCTAATTGCAGCGTTTCGCTCACCTATCATTCTGCCAACAAGCGCCTAATGTGCCACTACTGCGGACATTCCGAGCCTGCGAGGGAGAGCTGCCCCGAGTGCGGCGGTATAATGAAGTACTTCGGCGCTGGAACTCAGAAGGTCGAAGAGGAGCTGCACGAGATATTTCCGGGGGTAAAAATTCTTCGAATGGACACGGACACCGTGTCAGCTTCCGCGACGCACGATTCTCTACTGGGTCGCTTTGCCAAGGAGCGCATACCTATACTCATAGGAACGCAGATGGTCGCTAAGGGGCTAAACTTCAGCAACGTTACCCTGGTTGGCGTAATATCGGCGGATCAGAGCCTTTATACAGGTGATTACAGAGCTGAGGAGCGCACCTTTTCTCTGATTACGCAGGTCGTCGGACGCTCAGGCCGCGGCGATAAAAAGGGCAGGGCGGTAATCCAGACCTTTACACCGCAAAATGAGGTCATTCGGCTGGCATCAAAGCAGGACTACAGCGCTTTTTATGAACGCGAAATAGCTGTCCGGCGCATACTCGGCACGCCTCCCATAGCCGAATTCTTTGCAATAACCGTATCCGGACTCGACGAATCTGCGGTTCTTCGCTGCTGCATAGAAATTAAGCGAGTTTTGTGCGACGCAATTGGAGATAATAGGTCAGGGAGGATATTAGGCCCAGCGCCTGCTGCGGTTTTAAGAATAAGTCAGCGTTATCGCTATAGATTATTGCTGAGCGCAGAAAATACCAAAGCGGTACGGACACTAATAGCGAATATCGTAATAAGATATTTACAGGACAGCAGATTTCGGGGATTATCGATTTTTGCGGATATTGACCCCATGGACTGAAACCGAAAGGAATGATTACATTATGGCGCTTAGAACAATATTGACAGACGGAGACAGCACTCTAAGAAAGAAAAGCCGCGTTGTAACTGATTTCAACAAGCGGCTGTGGGAGCTTCTCGACGATATGAAGGACACGATGATGGAAGCGAACGGTTTTGGGCTTGCTGCTCCCCAGGTGGGAATTCTGCGCCGTGCGTTTATTGTATACAACACCAAAGAAGACGAGGAAGGCGACGAGGACGACTCTGAAATTCTCGAGCTAATCAATCCTGAGATTATTGAAGCTTCCGAGGATGTTCAGTCCGGCCCCGAGGGCTGCCTGAGCGTGCCCGGTGTCTGGGGTATTGTAAACCGTCCCCTGCGCGTTAAAATGCGCGCTCAGGACAGATATGGAAACTTCTTTGAGGTTGAGGGAGAGGGTATGACCGCCAGAGGCTTCTGCCATGAGTTTGGTCACCTTGAAGGACAGCTGTTTACCGATGTCGCAGATAAGCTTCTAGACAAAAAAGAAATCGAAGCTCTTTTTGCAAAGCAGGAGGAAGAGAACGGGGATAGGGCATAATGAGAATTCTCTTTATGGGCACTCCAGAATTTGCTGCGGAGTCTCTCCGCAGAGTTTATGAGGACAAGCATGAGGTTTGCGGAGTTTTCACACAGCCCGACAAGCCCAAGGACAGGGGCATGAAGCTAAGCCAAAACCCCGTTAAGGAAACTGCGCTGCTTCACGGAACGCCTGTTTTCCAGCCCACAACACTTCGCGACGGCTCTGCCGCTGAAATAATTCGCGG
This sequence comes from uncultured Oscillospiraceae bacterium, assembly GCA_964418735.1. Classification (GTDB taxonomy): domain Bacteria; phylum Bacillota; class Clostridia; order Oscillospirales; family Oscillospiraceae; genus DUPK01. The sequence goes on from CAYQMY010000008.1 coordinate 4,259, forward strand.
GCTTAAACCCGATATCATCGTCGTCGTGGCCTACGGCAAAATTGTTCCTAAGGATATACTTAGCATACCTCCGAAGGAATGTATCAACGTACACGCATCTCTACTGCCGAAGTATCGCGGCTCCGCGCCTATACAGTGGAGCATTTTAAACGGCGATAAGGTTACGGGCATTACGACGATTTATCTCGACGAAAAAATGGATACGGGAGATATAATCCTAAAGCGTGAGCTGCCGATAGGCGAATACGAAACCTCGGGCGAGCTGTTTGAAAGACTGAAATTTGTCGGAGCCGATGTTCTCAGCGAAACCCTAAAAGCTATCGAAAACGGCACTTCTGCGCGCATAAAGCAAAACGAGGAAGAAGCCGTTTATGTAAGAATGCTTACAAAGGACGATTCGCCGATTGACTGGAGCCTAAGCTCTGAGCAGATTATCAACAAGATTCGCGGACTAAAGCCCTGGCCTATGGCAACTGCCGTCTTTGGCGGAAACCTTATGAAGATACACGCCGCGCTTAAAACCGGCAAAGCTTCAAACAAGCCCGCGGGAGAGATTGTATCGACCGGTAAGGAAGGCATTGAGGTTTCTTGCGGCGACGGTAAAACAATAATGATAACTGAGCTTCAGGAGGCCGGAAAAAAGCAGATGCGAGCTTCCGATTATCTTTTGGGACACAAGCTGTAATCACTTTTAAATAAAGGAGAAAATATGGCTCTATCTGCGAGAGAGGCGGCCTTTAAGGCTATATCCGCCTTTCGGAAAAACGGCGCTTGGTCTGACGCATTTTTGAATAATGTTATTAATAAAGAAAATCTGCAGCCGCGCGACGCGGCGCTTGCGTCAAGGCTCTGCTACGGCGTTTTGCAGAACAAGGGCCTTTGCGATTACTATATTTCCAGCTTTTCTTCGTTAAGGATGAACAAAATAGAGCCTCAGGTGCTCGATATACTTGAGCTAACAGTTTATCAGCTCGTTTTTCTGGACAAAATTCCCGCTTCAGCGGCGGTTGACGAGGGAGTAAAGCTTACAAAGAAGCACGTTCCGAGGGCGGCGTCCTTCGTAAACGCGGTTTTGAGGAAAATTTCATCGAATCTTGATAAGCTTCCGGAGGTTTCCGTAAACACAGCCACAGAGCGTTTGTCGGTAAAATACAGCCACCCGCTCCCGCTTGTAAAATTGCTTTCGGGATTTTTAGATTCAGACAGCCTTGAAAAGCTCCTTGCCGCAAACAACGATATCTCTCCGGTAACGCTTCAAATAAACACACTCAAAACCGAGGCTGACGTTCTGCTGGAGTCCTTAAAAGCTGAAGGTCTTGACGCTGCGCCTCATCCATGGCTTCCGGACTGCATCACTGTTAACGGAATCGGAAATCTTGAAAATCTAAAGCAATTTAAAGACGGTCTTTTTTACGTTCAGGACGCGGCTGCCCGTCTATCGATAATGGCCGCAGCCCCAAAAAGGGGAGACGCGGTACTCGACGCTTGCTCCGCACCCGGCGGAAAGTCCTTTACCGCAGCGGTTTTGATGGAGAATACCGGCAGCGTACTCGCCTCGGACCTGCACGAAAAGAAGCTTCCGCGTATTGACGCTGCTGCTGAAAGATTAGGGCTTAATATTATTAAAACCGCTCAGATGGACGCGGCAGTGTTTAAGCCTGAGCTTGCCGAAAGCTTTGATTTGGTCATAGCCGATGTGCCCTGCTCGGGACTCGGAATAATACGCAAAAAGCCCGAGATACGCTATAAGGATTTAGGGGAAATAAAGGGCCTGCCGGATGTTCAGCTTAAAATTCTTTCAAACGTATCGAATTACGTTAAGCCCGGCGGAACGCTTTTATATTCGACCTGTACGATAGTTCCAAGCGAAAACGAGGATGTCGTTTCGCGCTTCCTATCACAAAGCAGCAACTTTGCCCCTGAGTCTTTTACCTTGCCTGAGCCGATAGGTGAAGTGCAAAGCGGAATGCTTACGCTCTACCCGCATTTATACGGCACCGACGGCTTTTTCATGTGCAAAATAAGGAGAAAATAAGTATAACATAAGGAGAAAACAATGGAAAAAAAAGACATAAAGTCCATGCTGCCCTCCGAAATTGAAATTGCCCTGCTCGAAATCGGTGAACCCAGATTTCGGGCAAAGCAGATTTTTTCCTGGCTTATGCGCGGCGTTTCAGATTTTAGCGAGATGACCAATATCGGAAAAACCCTTCAGGCGAAGCTGGACGCGCTTTTTTATATTACCTCTCCGGAAATCGTCAAGAAACAGGTTTCACAGGATGACGGCACGGTAAAGTTTCTTTGGAAGCTGCGCGACGGCAACGCGGTTGAGAGCGTTGTGATGCGCTATAAGTACGGAAATACCGTCTGCGTTTCCTCGCAGATCGGCTGTAAAATGGGCTGTACGTTCTGCGCCTCCGCTCACGGGGGACTGATAAGGAATTTGACGGCCTCGGAAATACTCGATCAGATTATCTTTGCCGAAAAGGACGCGGATATAAAAATATCCAATGTAGTTCTTATGGGAATTGGCGAGCCGCTTGACAATTTCGAAAATGTTATGCGCTTTCTTGAGCTTGTCAATCATCCTGACGGAATTAACATCGGAATGCGGCATATTTCAGTTTCGACCAGCGGTCTGCCCGAAATGATTGACAAACTGGCAGATTATAACTTACAATTAACCTTGTCCTTATCGCTTCACGCGCCGGACAATGATACGCGCTCGAAGCTGATGCCCATAAACCGAAAATACTCGCTTGAGGATGTTCTCGCTTCCTGCGAAAGGTATCATACAAAAACAGGCAGGCGTATATCCTTTGAGTACGCAATGATTGACGGGCTTAACGACTCGGACGAACAGGCGAGGGCGCTTGCAAAGCTCGCCGTAAAGCTAGGAGCGCATATTAATCTTATACCGCTCAACGAAGTTGCGGACAGCCCGCTTAAGCCGACACGGCGCCTGAATCAATTTATGAAGGTTTTGGAAAATAAAGGCGCAAACGCAACCGTAAGGCGAAAGCTCGGCTCCGATATCGACGCGGCCTGCGGTCAGCTGCGAAAAAACACTGCCCATTGAACTTGTACTTAAAGATTTAGCAAATAATCTGACTGAGCAATCCCGCACTGAACCCGGCGGTGTTGCCTTAGAAGCGGGGCTTTATATGAACGGATGGGGAATAACTGAAAAAGGCGAGGTTCGTGCCGAGAACCAGGATTTCTTTGCTTTGGAGCTTGTTCCGGGCAGAGACGTTGCCCTGTGCGTCGTATGCGACGGTATGGGCGGCGCGAACGCCGGAAATGTCGCGAGCAGTGTTGCGGGCGAAGGGTTTATGGACTATATGAAAAATGCCCTTATCCAGGCCACCGACATTGCCGAGCTCTCCGGACTTATAAGGCGCGCGACGTCGTATTCAAACAGCATGGTGTATGAGGTTGCAAAAACCAACAAGGACTTCTTTGGAATGGGTACTACTCTCGTGGGAGTGCTTGTCGTCGGGGACTACGCCTCGGTCATAAACGTAGGCGACAGCCGCGCCTACCGCCTCACTTCCGACGGAATATATCAGGTAACAAAGGACCATTCCCTTGTTGAGGATATGATAGACCGGGGCGAGATAAAACGGGAGGACGCCTCCAGACACCCCGACAAAAACCTAATAACAAGGGCGCTGGGAGTAGAATTCAGTGTGCTTTGCGACCTGTTTGAGCTGAAGTTTGTAAAAGGTGAGTATTTGCTTTTATGCACTGACGGACTGACAAACTTCGTGAGCGACGATGAAATATTTGAAATTTTTAGTTCGGCCGAGGATAAATCCGACTGCTGCAAGGCTCTTATAGACAAGGCTCTTTCGGCCGGCACTTCCGACAACGTGACAGTTGTTTTGCTTGAAAAATAGAAATCCGCACATGCGGGAGGTGAAAAAAGAATGGATAAGTATCTGGGCAAGTTTTTGGACAACAGATACGAGATTATAGAGGTCATCGGAATAGGCGGCATGGCGGTAGTTTACAAAGCCATCTGCCACCGTCTTAACAGACCCGTGGCCGTTAAAATATTAAAGGACGAATTTGTAACAAACGATGATTTCCGCCGCCGTTTCCGTACGGAGGCGCAGGCTGTCGCCATGCTTTCCAACCCCAATATTGTCGCGGTTTACGATGTCAGCCATTCAGATGACGTTGAATATATGGTCATGGAAATGATCGACGGCATAACCCTTAAGCAGTACATGCAGAAGAGGGGAAGGCTTACCTGGAAGGAGGCCCTGCATTTTTCTATGCAGATCACCAAGGGTCTAAGTCACGCCCACAGCAGAGGCATAATACACAGAGACATAAAACCCCACAACATTATGATACTCAGGGACGGGAGCGTAAAGGTTGCCGACTTCGGCATCGCGCGGCTTCAAAGCAGCATCGAAAGCGATATGTCCATAACAAAGGACGCAATAGGCTCAGTCCATTACATTTCGCCTGAGCAGGCAAAGGGCGAGGTCGTAGACACACGCACCGACATTTATTCTCTTGGCGTCGTCATGTACGAAATGCTTACGGGACGCCTGCCCTTTGAGGGCGATTCTCCCGTAGCTGTCGCGATACAGCACATAAGCTCTATTCCGCTTATGCCCCGCGACATAGATCCCGAAGTGCCTAAAAAGCTTGAAACGATAGCCATGAAGGCTATGAATCCAAACCTTGACGAGCGCTATCAAACCGTTGACGAGCTGATAGACGACCTTGACGATTTCCGCAAGGACCCCGGCGAGTCTCTGGATTGGACTCCTGTTGTAATCGATGATGTCGTTCCTTTTAAAAGCGCGGACAGCCCTTCGGGAGGAATCCGTCCCATACCCGCTGTGCGCTCTAATTCCTCCAGCATTTCAAAGGACGAGCATGTTAAAAGCAATAAAAACGCAAGAAGAGTTTCGACCTATATGGGAATATCTATTTTTCTGCTATTCGTAATTGCTGTTTTTGTCTTCCTCTGGTTTTTCTGGTTCAAGGATATTGTCGCACGTTCCAACACCATTGATATGCCGAACTTTGTCGGAACGAAGCTGGACGATATTTTGCTAAATCCAAACTATACAAACAAGTATAAGTTCTCGGCGACGTATGAGTCAAACGCCGAATTCGGTGAGGGCTATGTTATATCGCAGGATCCCGGTTTCGGACATAAGGTTGTCGAGTCTAAAAGCGGAATAGACGTAAAGGTTGTCGTCAGCAAGGGCTCAAGTTTTATCACTATGCCCGACGTAGCGGGGAATGAATACCGTGAGGCGGTAATCAAGCTTGAAAAGCTGAAATTAATTGTACAGCAGGATGTGTCGACCTCTGACACCGTTGCGGTCGGCCACGTTATAAGCACCAAGCCCTCCCCCGGAGAGCAGCTTTTGCCTAATAACACTGTATATATCACCATTAGCGGCGGCCCAAGAATAGTTTTTATTAAGGCGCCGAAGGTCACAGGTCTTACTCTGAACAAGGCCATAGACGCGCTTGAGGCTGTAAAGCTCTCCATCGGTTCTATAACGCTTGTTCCAGATGCTTCGCCCATTGGCACGGTAATATTCCAGAGCGTTTCCGAGGGTGTGGAAATAGCTCAATATAAAACGGTAGATTTGAAGGTATCCGGGGGCTCCGGAATGTCTTCGGGAGGTTAATTGATGGCGAAAAACGGCATCATCCTTAAGGCTCTGAGCGGATTTTATTATGTCGAAGCCGAAGACGCTATTATAGAGTGTCGGGCTAGGGGCAAATTCAGGCTCGAAAGGATTTCGCCTCTGGTCGGAGACAGAGTAATGATTACGGAAACCGAAAACGGAAAGGGTGTTCTCGAAGAAATTCTGCCGCGAAAAAACTCCTTTATCCGTCCTGCCGTAGCCAACATCGATCAAATGGTTATAGTAGCTTCTGAGATAACGCCCGTAACAGACCCGTTTTTGATAGACAGGGTTGTGGCTATTGCGGAGCTTAGAGGCTGCGACGTTCTGATAGTTATAAATAAATGTGATGCCAGCGGCAGATCCCGCCTTCATGATATCTACAGCAGCTCGGGCTTTAAAACTATATCCGTCAGCGCTCTTACAGGAATGAATATCGATGAGCTGGGTGAAGCCATTAAAGGTAAAATCAGTGCCTTCACCGGAAATTCCGGAGTAGGAAAGTCGAGTATTTTAAACTCGCTTGAGGATTTTCAAATACCTACAGGCGAGGTCAGCGAAAAGCTTGGACGCGGACGCCACACAACAAGACACATAGAGCTTTTTAAGCTGAAAAACGGCGCGCTCATTGCCGATACTCCCGGGTTTGCCGCTTTTGACACCCTTGAGGAGCTTGCGGACAAGGAGCGGATTAAGCTTGCTTTTCGTGAGTTTGCGCCCTTTCTTGATAAGTGCCGTTACAGAGACTGCGCCCACATCAAGGAACAGGGCTGTGCCGTGCTCAGCGCTCTCGAACAAGGAAGAATAAGCCCCTCAAGACACTCCAGCTATGTGCGTTTGTACGAACAGGCAAAACAAATTAAGGAGTGGGAAATAAAAAAATAACTCTTTTTTGACTTGTGTTTTACCATTAATTTATAATTAGTCCGATTTTTTGTATTATCTTTTTATTAATTGTAATTTTTTTTAACGGCATATTTATTGCAACACGTTCAGTTATCGGTTAATTATCATTTAACCGTTCACAAACAGCAATAAATATGTCTTTTTGCTTTCAAATTATTGAAGAAAATAGGTCATTTTTTTATATAGATATTATATAAAAAAAATGACTTTACGAAACAAAAACATGAATATATAATTGCAGAGATTATAAAGAATGGTAGCTTTTGTGCTGCCGAATAATCATTATACACTTTCGGGATTACCCGATTTGTTTATAGAATTGAGGAGAGTGAATGAATGAACGAGTTGCAGAAGCTTAGAGAGAAAAAAGCCCATATCCATGCGGGCGGCGGAGAAAAAGGCATTGCAAGTCAGCACAGCAAAGGCAAGCTGACGGCAAGAGAGCGTCTAAATCTCCTTTTTGATGAGGGTTCATTTGTAGAGATGGATACCTTTGTAAAACATAGATGCACAAACTTCGGAATGGACAAAGTCGAAGCTCCGGGCGAGGGCGTCGTTACCGGATACGGCAGAGTAGACGGCAGAATGGTGTACGCCTACGCTCAGGACTTTACCGTACTCGGCGGTTCGCTCGGTGAATACCACGCCGAGAAGATTGTCAAGGCACAGGATTATGCGCTTCAGAACGGCTGCCCGATTGTCGGCCTGATGGATTCCGGCGGAGCGAGAATACAGGAAGGCGTAAATTCGCTCTCCGGCTTCGCCAAGATTTTCTACCGCAACACTATCGCGTCCGGAGTTATTCCGCAGATTTCCGCGATTATGGGCCCCTGCGCGGGCGGCGCGGTTTACTCTCCGGCAATAACCGACTTTATCTACATGGTAGATAAGACCTCCAACATGTTTATCACCGGTCCTGACGTTATCAAAACTGTAACGGGCGAAAACGTCACCTTTGAGGACCTTGGAGGAGCTGCGGTACATAACAGAACAAGCGGTGTTGCTCACTTCATTGCTGCTGACGACGCCGACTGCATCAATCAGATAAGAAATCTTCTTTCTTACCTGCCTTCAAACAACGCAGAGAACGCTCCTGAATATCAGTGCCTCGACGATGTAAACCGTTTAACGGAGAATCTGGACACTATCGTTCCTGAGAATCCGAATAAGGCCTACGATATGTACGATGTCATCCGTTCAATAGTTGATGACGGCGAGATAGTTGACGTTCAGCCGATGTACGCGCTCAACATGATTACCTGCTTTGCCCGCATGGGCGGCAAGACCGTAGGTATTATCGCAAACCAGCCGAAGCTTATGGCAGGCTGCCTTGACGTAAACGCTTCCGATAAGGCCGCGCGCTTTGTCCGCCGCTGCGATGCGTTCAATATTCCACTTCTTACTTTGGTCGACGTTCCAGGCTTCCTGCCCGGCACCGGCCAGGAGCACACCGGAATCATTCGTCATGGAGCGAAGCTGCTTTATGCCTACAGCGAAGCAACTGTCCCCAAGGTTTCTGTCGTAACAAGAAAAGCCTACGGCGGCGCCTATATTGCAATGTGCAGCAAGGGCCTCGGTGCCGACCTCGCTTTTGCTTGGCCGACGGCTGAGATTGCGGTTATGGGAGCTGATGGCGCCGCAAATATTGTATTCAAGAAGGAAATAAACGCAGCCGAGAATCCTGCCGAGAAGCGTCAGGAAAAGATCGACGAATACAAGAACAAATTCGGCGGACCTTATTGTGCGGCCGAGATGGGATATATAGACGATGTTATTAAGCCCTCCGAGACCAGGCAGCGCGTAATAAACGCCTTTGCCGTCTGCGAGGGCAAGAGACAGGCGCTGCCAGCTAAAAAGCACGGAAATATTCCGCTTTAATCCAAGACAATACAGAATAGAGGTGTTTTTTAATGGGTCTAATGGAAATGATGAAGTATAATATCGAAGCGCTTTCAATGGGTGAGAAGCTTTTGGGTTCACTGATTGTTATGTTCCTCGGTATGGTAACCTGTATGGTCGTTCTGTCCATCCTGATTTTGTGCATCAAGATTATGTCATCCGCCTTCAGCGGTAAGAACAATTCATCGGGAAATCCGACGGCCTCTGCCCCAGCTCCGAAGGCATCCTCGGGAGCCGGTCCTACCGCAGCGGCTGCAACCCTTGACGATGACTCTGAGCTTGTAGCGGTTATTACCGCTGCCATAACCGCAATCAGCGGCAGCAGCAGCTTCAGAATCAAAAACATAACCGAAAAGAAGAGTCACCCGACTCTTACAAACTGGGTGACCGCAGGAAGATTTGAGGCCTTTGACAGCCGCAAATCAACAAAAAAGTAAAGGAGATATAAAAATGAAATATTATAATATAACTGTCAACGGTAAGGTTTATTCTGTAGCTGTAGAAGAGACTACCGGAGGTGCAGCTCCTGCTGCCGTACCCGCTGCAGCTCCTGCTGCCGTACCCGCTGCAAAACCTGCGGCTCCCGCGGCAGCCCCCGCGCCCGCTCCTGCCGCCGCTCCCGTAGCTGCCGGAGACGCTGTTGTTACCTGCCCGATGCCCGGAACCATTCTTTCGGTTAATATCAAGGCCGGCGACAGCGTTAAGGAAGGCGACGTAATGCTCATTCTCGAAGCAATGAAGATGGAAAACGAAATACTGGCTCCTATGGACGGCGTAGTATCTCAGGTCAGCGTTACAGCCGGATCAGCAGTAAATACCGGCGATACCCTTGTAGTTCTTTAATTGGCTTGAGAAAAATTCCATCCATACAGAGAGGAGTTATTAAATGTTAGATGCAATCCTGCGCTTTCTTGCCAGTACAGGAATCGCACAGTTTGACTGGCGTAACGGCATAATGATAGTCGTAGCCTGTGTGCTTTTGTACTTGGCAATTGTAAAGAAATTTGAGCCTCTGCTTCTCATTCCTATCGCAATGGGAATGCTGCTTTCAAATCTCTTTGGTTCACAGATTTTTATGGAGCCGACCGATAAAATCTACGGCGGTCTGTTAAATTATTTCTACAAGCTTTGCCGTATGGGAATATTACCGCCGCTGATTTTTATGGGCGTCGGAGCAATGACGGACTTCGGACCGCTGATTGCAAATCCAAAATCCCTTCTGCTTGGCGCCGCAGCACAGCTTGGCATATTTGTAACCTTTATCGGCGCTATTGCCCTCGGCTTTACCGCACAGGAGGCCGGTGCAATCGGTATTATTGGCGGAGCTGACGGCCCGACTGCAATACTTGTTACATCACTTATGGCGGATCACCTTTTGGGACCTATCGCAATTGCCGCATACTCGTACATGGCGCTCGTTCCGGTTATTCAGCCGCCCATCATGAAGGCTCTTACAACAAAGGAAGAGCGCATGATAATGATGAAGCAGCTTCGTCCCGTTTCACAGAAGGAAAAGATTCTTTTCCCCATAATCTGCACAATTGTTGTAAGCATAATTCTCCCGGACGCCGTACCCCTCATCGGCATGCTGATGCTCGGTAATCTGTTCCGTGAAAGCGGACTTACTAACCGCCTTTCCGATACCGCTCAGAATGGCCTTGTCAATACCGTGACCATCATGCTCGGTCTGGGTGTCGGCGCATCAGCTACCGCTGAGAAATTCCTGACTTTACAGACCATCGAGATCATTGTTCTCGGCGTTATCGCCTTTGGTGGCGGTACCGCGGGCGGCGTTCTCCTTGCAAAGTTCATGAACCTCTTCCTAAAGGATAAGATCAATCCTCTGATCGGCTCTGCTGGTGTCTCCGCTGTTCCTATGGCAGCCCGTGTTTCACAGGTTGTTGGACAGAAGGAAAACCCGAAGAACTTCCTTCTCATGCACGCCATGGGTCCGAACGTTGCGGGCGTTATCGGCTCTGCCGTCGCCGCGGGCGTTCTGCTCTCGCTCTTCAGAATAGCTTAATAAAGTACATAGGGCGCAGGGAATTATCAAATTCCCTGCGTTTTAGCTTTTTTTTGACAAATAAGTAAAAAATGCAATTGAGAAACCGGCACACTCATGTTAAAATATTTTTACCGATTACATAACGGAGGAAACTGATGAAACGTATTATTATGAGCGGCGATGAAGCGATCGCCAGAGGCGCATGGGAAGCCGGAGTAAAGGTCGCTTCCGCATATCCGGGAACTCCCAGCACCGAGATACTTGAGAATATGTCGCAGTACAAGGACGATATATACTGCCAGTGGGCGAACAACGAGAAGGTTGCGACCGAGATCGCGATCGGCGCATCCATCGGAGGTGCCAGGGCTCTTTCCGCCTTTAAACATGTCGGAATGAACGTCGCGGCTGACCCTATCTTTACTGTCGCTTACACGGGCGTCAACGGCGGTCTGGTACTTATAAGCGCAGACGACCCCGGCTGTCACAGCTCCCAGAACGAACAGGATAACCGGCTCTACGCCCCTCACGCAAAGCTTCTCTGTCTTGAGCCCTCCGATTCACAGGAGTGCAAGGATTATATGATTGCGGCGTATGAGCTCAGTGAAAGATTTGATATGCCTGTGCTTATGCGAATGACCACCCGCGTATGTCACTCAAAAAGCATTGTAGAGCTCGGCGAGCGCAAAAACGGCGAGGTCAAGAAGTACGAAAGCAACCCCTCAAAATACGCGATGCTTCCCGCGAACGCGAGAGTTCGCCATGTGGCTGTAGAGCAGCATATTAAGGACGCCGAGGAATACGCTTTTAACAGCCCGCTGAACAAAATCGAGTGGGGAAGTAAGGCCATTGGAATCATTACCTCCGGCATATCCTATCAACACTCGCGTGAGGCCTTCGGCGACAACGCATCCTATCTGAAGCTCGGACTGACCTACCCGATGTCTAAAAAGCTTGTTTCCGAATTCTGCAGTCAGGTTGAAAAGGTCTATATCGTCGAAGAGGGCGAGCCCTATATAGAGAACTTTGTCCGCACACTTGGCATCGACTGCGTCGGTAAAGAGGCCGTAACCATTCAGGGCGAGCTTGACGCGCAAATCGTGCGCAAGGCCTTTGGAATCGGAACAGAGCCGGACAAGTATTCAGTTGATACAAAAGCTCCTGCGCGTCCGCCCGTACTTTGCGCCGGCTGTCCGCACCGCGGTTTCTATTTTGCTCTGGGCAAGCACAAGAAAGAGATTGTAACTACAGGCGACATCGGCTGTTATTCGCTTGGTGTAAATCCGCCCTTCAACGGCTTTGATACGGCTATCTGCATGGGTTCGGGCTTCTCAATGCCCATAGGCCTCGCTAAAGCCCTGGAGATGCAGGGAGATTCCCGCAAGGTATTCGGACTGCTCGGCGACTCCACCTTCTTCCACTCGGGCCTCACCAGCCTTATAGATGCTGTTCACGCCGAGGCGAATGTCTGCCTCTGCCTCCTTGACAACAGCATTACCGCGATGACAGGGCATCAGGAGAATTCCGGCACAGGCGTAAGCCTTATGGGTTACGAGGTGCCGAAGATTGACCCGCTTAAGCTCATTCTTGCCACAGGAATTGACGAAGCCAACGTTCGTGTTGTCGATCCCATTGACCTCGATGCTATGGACAAGGCCATTACCGAGGCTATTGCCGCAAAAGGCACTTTTGTGATTATCACCAAGCGTCCCTGCGCGCTGCTTAAGGAGGTCATTAAGGCCAACGCCGGTGCGCACTGCGTAATAGACCCTGATAAGTGCGTAGGCTGCAAGGCCTGCACAAAGGTGGCCTGCCCCTCGCTTGCCTTTGAGAACAAAAAGGCGTATATCGCGGACCCGGCGAACTGCACCGGCTGCGGTCTTTGTGCGGCTATGTGCAAATTCAATGCTATTTCAAAGGTAGGGAAGTAAGATGACAACAAGTATTCTCTTAACCGGAGTCGGCGGACAGGGTACGATACTCACAACAAAAATTTTATCCGAGGGGCTGGTTTCTCTCGGTTACGACGTCAAAATGAGCGAAATCCACGGCATGAGCCAACGCGGCGGCACCGTAAATACTCAGCTCAAATTCGGAGATAAAATCTTTGCTCCGAACATCGGGGTAGGGGAGGCCGACATCATTGTCGCCTTTGAAAAGGTAGAGGCGCTCAGAGCGCTTCCGTATCTGAAAAAGGGCGGCATGATCGTAATGGACGAGCGCGAGATATACTCGATGCCGGTTCTTATCGGGCAGCAGGATTACCCCCACGAGACCTCCGAGGTGCTCAAGAGTGCCGTAGGGAACGTCGTAATCGTTCCTGCCAGCAAGATTGCCGAGGAGCTTGGTTCCATACGCTCTCAGAATATCTGCCTTCTGGGCGCGCTGGTTGCGGCTCTTGACCTCAAGGGCATTGACTGGGTCGAGCTTGTATCCTCTTCGGTTCCGCCGAAAACCAAGGATGTAAATGTCGCGGCGTTCAAAGCCGGATTTGACAGGGTAAAGGCAAACTAAAAAAGCTTTCAGGGGGCATCCAATGCCCCCTAGATACGCGGCTAACGCCGCGATACCCCCGGTCGCGCACGATTTGCGCGGGATGAGGAATTTTTCCGAGAAGTAAATTCTCGGAATAATGGATTTCAATTACCCTGCGAGGGAGTTCTTTGACAAGCATAATCCCCGCCACTACTGTGGCGGGGATTGAAGTTTTTTCTATAAGCCCTCGAAAGGTAATTTGAATTTATTTTTCCGGGAATTCACTTCCCCTAGAAATATATCTTATTTTATTTTTACGGTTACAATAAAGCCGTCTACATTGTTTCCCGATAGCTCATAGCTGTAGTTTTTGGGAACATAGGCCGTAAGTCCGGCGCAGAAATAGGTTTCGTAAACGCTTCCGTCATCGGTTTTTATTAGCAGAGGCTTTTTATAGGAGTAATTCCTTAGATACTCGATATACTCCTCGAGACAATAACCGAGCTGAGTGATTTTCGTCGCGTGGGGGATTCCGAGGTATCTGAAGTGCCACGGCTCATAGTATATGCCCGTCGTATTCTTTTTTTCGCTTTGATAACGGACAACAAATCCGTATTTATAGCAATTTTCGTTTATCCAAGCAAAATCGTCCTTACCGTCGTATTCATAGTACTCTCCATTGTCATAAAGAATGCCGAAATCAATCGCGAGACCGGTGTGGTGCTCACTTGTACCGGGTCTTGCAACCCAGTGTATCGCCTCGGTTTCACCCTTTTCCTCGATCTCTCTGTTAAATAAGGACTGCTGCGTGTCATATGAGCGGTAGCCGCTTATAATATAGACATCGTCTGTGCTTTTTTTGGAATAAAAAGCGTCGAGCATTGAGTTTAAAGGCTCAATGGTGTTTTCTCCGACATATAAATCGGAGTCCGAAACCTTATAGCTGTTCGTTTTGTTATCGTATAAGCAAACCCGTTCTATAAAATCAATAAACTGAAAGGGATAATCGTTGTTGACAAGAATTAGATTGCCCTGATATATGTCATCATACTTTTTATCCAAGGGCTTGAATTCCGTATCCGGAATAGGGTCTGCGGAAATAATTTTTGAATCGGACGGTTCTTGGGTGGAGACAGGCGGAGGTGCCACATCGGAGGCCGTATTTATTGTCGAGGGACTTTGAGCGGGACTTGAGATGGGACTTTGTGCCGCAGTGCCGGTCGGATTCGGAGAGGGTGCGTAGGAAACGGCAGGGGAGGGCGTTTTCTCAGAAGGGTTTGCAAGCATACCCTTTACCGATAACACAACTGCGGCTGCCAGAAATACTATGCCAATTATATATGTAAAGGGAATAGTATTTTTATTTTTCTTATAACTGCCGTTTTTTCTGCTCATGTAAGACTTACCTCAAAATAAAAAATATACACTTAAATTAACATATTAAATTACATTTTTCAAGATTATCGCTATAGTAACAGCTCTAGTTTATTATGTTTTCGAATTTAATATTGAAAAAATAATTAATTATGATAAAATCAAATGAGTGAAATCCCCGAAAGGAGATAACCATGTACATATTTTCCAACAGTTATCGCAAAATATGCGTTTTAATAATATTGTCCTTCTCGTTAATATTCATTTCCGGGTGTAAAAATGAAAAACCGCCCGCGACTTCCTCGCCTTCTCCCTCTGCCTCTCAGGCCGCTTCTCCCTCAGCTTCGCCTAAGGCATCCTCTTCTCCCCAACCATCTCCGTCAGTGTCACCGGGCACTACGCCTACTCCCACTCCTACAGCAAACACCATAGGCGTTACTGGCTTATCTATAGATAAGGAGATCCTAAACCTCATAGTCGGCGACAGCACCACTCTTACAGTGGCCGTCGAACCATCGGGAGCTACAAGGAAAACTATTATTTGGGAATCGAGCAATGAATCTGTGGTCAGCGTTTCGCAGACTTCTGATACTACCGTTACGGTAACAGGGAAGAGTACCGGCACTGTATTGATAACCGCCGAATCCGAAGAGGGAGGCAAGCTTGCGGCGAGTATTATAAGCGTAAACAATAATGCGGAGGTTACTACAGTAAATCTCAATCAGAAGGATGTTTATCTGACAGTGGGCTCCACGGCGCAAATAATCGCGACAGTTCTTCCCGAAAACGCTACAAATAAGAAGCTTTCTTGGACCTCCAGCGCTCCTAACATAGCTATGGCGTCAGAGGACGGTACAATTACTGCGATAGGAATAGGCACCGCTGTTATTACCGTCAAATCCTTGAGCGGAAACAAAACGACTACCTGTAATGTGCACGTTAAGGAAGCGGTTACGGCAATTTCCGTAAAGCCCTCGGCCCAATCTATGAAAATAGGCGATAAGCTTACTCTCATAGTAAATATAGCGCCTAGCACCGCAGACAGACCGAATCTTGTGTGGACCTCAAGCAATCCAGCTATCGCATCTGTTTCAAACGGAAACATAACCGCCGTTGGCGTGGGAGAGACGATAATTACCGCAACCACCGACGACGGCAAGCTCTCTTCCTCATGCACGATATACGTTTCAAGATAATATAAAAAGAAGTTCCGAGTACCACTTAGATTGGTACTCGGAATTTTAAATTTTATGCGCTGTTGCTTTTCGGTAGTTCGAGGAAGATCTCCTCAAATTCATCTGCGGGCATCGGTTCTCCAAGCAGAAAGCCCTGTACCTGATCACAGCCGAGTTCAATAAGGATATCCAGCTGCTCCTGTGTTTCAACGCCCTCGGCCAGCGTTTTAACACCAACCGCTTTTGCTATGGATATTACCGCCTTTACGACATTGATTCCGTATTTGTCCTTTCTCGACACGTGCTCGATAATCGTTCTGTCAATCTTTATTCTGTCGAACTTAAGCTCGCTCAAATACCCCAGCGCGGAATAGCCGGAGCCGAAATCGTCAATGGAAACGGATATGCCAAGCTCTCTGAAGATATCAAAGAGATTCCTCACCTTGCTAACGTCGTTTATCATAACGTTCTCGGTAATTTCAGCGTCGATACATTTGGGATCGGCGCCTGTAAAATTGATCAGCGAGTGAAGAATATCAATAAACTTGTCGTCGTTAAGCTGCTTGGGAGAAACATTGAAACCGATTTTCAGCTTATTGCCTGTACCGTGGTTCCAGGAAACTGCTCTCTGCAGTGCCTCTCTCATTATCCAGTTTCCAAGTTTAAAAATATAATTTATCTCTTCCGCAACAGGTATAAATTGGTTCGGCGGTATATAGCCGTATTCGGCGCTGTTCCAGCGCAGCAGCGCCTCGGCTCCGATAAGCCTTTTATCCGGAAGGGAAAACTGCGGCTGGTAATGCAGCTCGAAATCCTGTTCTATGTTGGCACGCTTCAGCAAAACCTCAATTTCGCTGTTCTTTTTAATCTCGCCGCAGAAATTGGGATTATAAAACAAGTAGCTGTTTCCCTGAGTTTTTGCGCGATACATAGCAATATCGGCGTTTTTCATGAGGGTCTTGCTGTCTATACTTTCGGATGTAACTGTGGCGATACCTATGCTTGCAGATATGCAAACGGTGATATTGTTGTATTTAATAGGCGTATTGCAAAAATCTATTATTTCAGAGCAAAAGCCTTCTATTTCTTCCTGCGTGTATTTTCCTATGAACATCACCGCAAATTCATCCCCGCCGAGCCTCGCGAAAACCGCGCCGTAGTGGTTCCACTCAAGCATCCTGTTCGCCAGAACCACCAGAACCCGGTCGCCGAAATCGTGCCCAAAAGTATCATTTATAGCTTTAAAGCGGTCTAGGTCGAGAATCATCAGCGCCATGATCTCATTTGGACGCTTGGATTTCAAGTTGTCCTCAACACAATTAATAAAGTATCTTCTGTTATAAAGCGTCGTAAGGGTATCCTGATTTGCTAGAAAGGCCAGCTCGCTTATCTGCTTTGCGACACGCTTTTCAAGTAATTCATTAATGTTTTTTTCGTTTTCCAGAAGCCTTTCATTTTCCACGGAGAGATGAACATATCTGCAGGATGCCTTATACAGAATTGCTGCGATTGCAAATACAAAAATATCTGCAATATTGAGATCAACCTCTATAAAATTCGTCAAACGTAAAATAATGGCAATTACGGGATAAATAACGAAATAATACCATCCTTTTCTGTACCCAATGTTATATAGCTCTGCTAATGTCGATTCTCTGTTAAATTTTTGAAGAGCTCCAAGCGCCATCATGTAAAGCGAGACAACGTATATAAAGTCGATTGCACTGTTGGGCACATAAACGCTCTTAAGTACGATATAGTAGTAAGCCATATCTGTTATAGCGTACAATATTACACCAACTACCGATGTCATAATACAATTGGGAATTTTCCCTCCTCGTACCGACATCAGCCATGAAATGGCTATAATTATTATAACCGTGTCGGAAACTATCGCAAATAAGCTTGTTATGTCATTTTGAAGCAAAACGAATAATTTCGAAAAATCCTTATTAAAAAAAATAATAAAAACAAATAAGCTTATTACATATCCGATAAAGAGAATATCAATAAAAAGCTGTACATAGTTCCATTTACTAAATTGAAAATATACGAACATTGAAAGAGCTAAAAGAACGAATAAATTCGGAAAAGAGTATATAACGCTAATAATAATACTTTCGGACGGCTCCTGTCCCATGAAGGAAAGAACGGCCCAGCCGGTATCTCCAATTGCCCATGCTAAACAAGCAGCAGACAATAACAGGTAAGAAATGTTGGTTTTTATTTTGCGATTTGATTTAATATAAATATATAATAATGCCGCCGCGCCGGCGTAAGCACAGACAGGCGAAACAATGTTACCCCAGAAGTCTGACTTAAAAATTGCAGCAAAAAGATAGGCAATTACCGGAATGGTAAGTGCGGCTATCATTAATTTCTTTTTTGCAGCAGTCATTATTATGACAATTCCTTTCGAATTACTTAGGGCACAAAACGACCATGAGAAGGAATGGTCTCTTTCACGGGTATTTGATATATATATCGTTCATATGAATATTCTGCCTTTGCAGAGCCATAAGTCCGCTAGTTGAGAGCCACGATTCCGCAAACAGAGAACCATAGCAATACGCTTGGAGTGAGCCACCTTGTATAATGATATTACGCACAATGTGCGAATCATAACAAGGAGGTCATCAGATGACCCAGTATCGAGATATCCTGCGGCTTTATCAGCACGGTATCAGTCAAAGGAACATTGCCCTCAGCTGCAAGTGTTCACGAAACACAGTTGCTACTGTTGTTCGGCAAGCAAAACAAGCGAGTCTCCAATGGCCATTGGATAGCAAGACAGATGCTGAATTGGAAGCATTGCTTTTCCCCGAAAAGCATACCTTAGCCTCAAACCGCCGGATGCCAGATTTTGAGCTGGTAGCCAAAGAGCTTAGTCGCGACGGTGTCACTCTCAAGCTGCTGTGGATGGAATACTGCGAAGATTGCCGGCAGGCTCGGCAACAGCCATTCATGTATTCACAGTTCTGCTACCATTTTCAGCAATATGCCGAGAAGGAACGCGCCACCATGCATATCCCAAGGAAACCCGGAGACAGCACTGAGGTTGACTGGGCCGGAGACAAGCTGTATATAGTAGATCGGGACACCGGTGAAGCAACCCCAGTGTTTTTGTTCGTAGGCGTTCTGCCATTCAGTATGTACTCATATGCCGAAGCCTGTTCCAGCATGGATATGGAGAGCTGGATAAGCGCCCATGTCAACATGTTCCGCTACTTTGGAGGCTCCACCGTAATGCTGGTGCCGGACAATCTAAAAACCGGTGTAGATCACAATAAGGACTGGTTCACACCTCAGATCAATCGGACTTACCGTGAACTTGCTGAATACTACAATACTGCGGTTGTTCCAGCACGAGTACGGCGGCCCAAGGATAAATCCGGTGCCGAAGGTACGGTCGGCGTCGTGTCCACGCGAATTATCGCAACCCTGAGAAACCGAAAGTTCTTCTCCCTACAGGAACTAAACCAAGCCGTTCTGGAAAAGCTGGAAGGCCACAACGACGCGCCCTTCACAAAAAGAGAGGGCAGCCGCAGTAGTGTCTTCAACAACCAAGAAAAGGCTTTCCTGCAAAAACTACCGGCTGCCCAATTTGAGCTGGCACAGTGGAAAGTCGCCACTGTCCAGTACAACTATCACATCTCGGTAGATAAAATGCAATATTCGGTTCCGTATGAGTACATCAAACAAAAGGTAGACATCCGACTTACCAAGAACACCGTCGAAATCTTCTTCAACCAGAACCGCATCGCGTCTCACAGGCGGCTGTACGGGTATCCAGGACAGTACAGCACCATCGAGGCCCACATGCCGGAGAGCCATCAGCAATATCTGAAATGGGACGGCGCTCGATTCATCCAATGGGGAGAGAAGATTGGCCCGTCAACAGCAGTAACCGTAAAAGCTATTCTTTCCAACCACAAGATCGAGCAGCAGGGATATCGTAGCTGTATGGGGCTTTTGAAACTTGCGGACAAATACTCGCTAGAGCGTTTAGAGAATGCCTGCGCGCGGGCGCTGAGCTTCACACCGCAGCCAAGTTTTAAAAGCGTCAAGAATATTCTGGCCACAGGTCAGGACAAGCTGGAATCTGCAAGGTCCGAGAAGAAAGATAGCGGCAGCCAATACGGCTATGTCCGCGGCGCTGCGTATTATGGGAGGAAATAGGATATGCTGAATCAACCCACCTTTGAGAAACTCCTCCATATGCGCTTTAGCGCCATGGCCGCATCGTATCGCCAGCAAACAGAAGACCAGAATATGGCCGGTCTTTCTTTCGAAGACCGTTTTGGAATGCTAGTAGATGCGGAATATTGGAGTCGCCACAATAATCGTCTGAAGCGTAACATTCACAAGGCTTGCTTGGATCAGCCACAGGCAACTTTGGCTGACATAAACTATACCTCAGGCAGACTGTTGGATAAGTCTCTGATTCAGGCACTTGGAACTGGACAATACATCCGCGAACGGCATAATGTCATCATTCTAGGCGCCACCGGCAGTGGCAAGACATATCTGGGCTGTGCCTTCGGAATGGAGGCTTGCAAACAGGGCTTCACGGTGAAATATATTCGGTTGCAGGAGCTTTTGGAGGATCTGGCTATTGCCAGAGGACAAGGTGCATTCAAGAAGGTTATCACACAGTACAAAAAATATGACTTGCTCATTCTTGATGAGTGGATGCTTGTTTCGCTGACGGAGACTGAAGCGAGAGATTTGCTAGAGATAATCCACTCACGGCATAAGCGAGGTTCCACCGTCTTCTGCTCGCAGTTTGAGCCGGTTGGTTGGCTCAGTAAATTGCCCGAGGCTACTATTGCCGACGCCATTCTGGATCGCATTGTGCATGATTCTTATACGATCGAAATTCGCGCAGCAAAACAGGAACACCAAGCTTCAATGAGGGAAATATATGGACTAGCCCTGATTTAATACTGGCTCTCAGCTCTGGATTGATGGCTCTGAGCAGCTGGAACGGTGGCTCTTAACTTCCGGACCGGCTGCTCCAAGAGCCCAGATTATTCA
>CAYQMY010000009.1:0-24332 GCA_964418735.1 uncultured Oscillospiraceae bacterium
TCTTTTCGAGTATATGCGCTTTGACGGTCAGGTACTTGTAATAAGAGCGTATCGTCGCAACCTTGCGTGCCCTCGACCTCGCGTTTAGACCGTACTCCGGCTCATTCTCCCGGTATTGTCGCACCCTGTCGCGTGAAAGAAAGGAAAGATAGGAATAAACATCCGTAAGCGTTATGGCTTTGACAAAGGCAACATCAATATCAGATATAGATATCTCGTTTATATCTGTGCTTCTCGGAACAAGCCCCTTATCAAGCTTCATATAGCGAAAAAAGGTGCGTAGGTCGAGGTAATATTCGTCTACCGTTCGTTTTGAGTGTCCCTTTATCGTCTCGTGGTAAATAAGGAACCCTTTTATAATTTCGGGCGCTTCACTTCTGTAGTCCATTCCCCTCGAGTCCTCTCTGGTATTTTTAGATACAGCATAATATTATCCAAAATTACCGTCAAAGTCAAATCTTTAGCTTTGCCCAAGCTATGCGCATAAAGAGGACAGGCGATTAATATTATATTTATAGCGGAAGGGGCTGATATAAATGCGAAGAAGAAGCAGGAGGTATTACAAAAGTGGCACATCAAGTGCGGTAAAATGGTTTCTTGTATGCTGCACGGCGCTTGTGCTTGCTATTGCCCTTAAGATATACGTGCCCGATATAACTGACAGAGTAAAAGACGCCTTTAAGCCGGTAGTTGACAAAACAGCGGCGACCTTTACCTATTTCGGCGAGGCGCTTACCGGCGATGGTGGCTTTACCGACGTATTTGCCAGCATCTTTAATCTTAGAACCTAATCTTAGAACGGGGAATTTAAGTTGAAAGTCCGAAATACTTATATAAGCGGCGGCTTTATACTGTCCTTTACAATGCTTTATTTCTTTTGCGGCTTTGATTTTCTGCTTATTATTCTTTCCGCCCTGTTATTTCATGAAGCGGGGCATCTGCTTGCTATAAAGATACTGGGCGGAAAAATAAGCGAGCTTCGTCTTGAATGTACCGGCGGCGTTATCCGTTATAACGGCAGCCGAATGTCATATGGAGACGAGCTTATTGCCGCGCTCTCCGGACCTCTATTCAGCCTTTTGCTCGCCGTTTTCGCATCTGGGCTCGGGGCGAGGCTCGGAGAATTCTGGTTCACGCTTTCCGGCGTGAGCCTTGTTTTCTGTATGTTCAATATGCTTCCGGTTTTGCATCTTGACGGCGGGCGCATGCTTTACATGATTTCGGCACATCTCAGCGGCATAGATCTTGCGGAGAAAATATGCTTTGCGGTAAGCTGCGCAGTCTCGCTGATCCTTATGCTGTCAGGCCTCTGGCTGCTGATTCTGACAAGGTACAATTTTACTCTGCTATTGTGCGGAGTATGGCTTTTCTGCGATACCGCTATTGTAAAAAAGCAGCTTTTAGTATAAAATAAATATTATATAACAGCTGAAAGGTAAACGATATATGCACCCAAAACTCGAAAGAATACTGCCCTTGGTTCAGAAGCCCTCGCGCTATACGGGCGGTGAATACGGGGAGATTATAAAGGACAAGGCCTCGCTTGATGCGAGGGTTGCTTTTTGTTTTCCTGACACCTACGAAATAGGAATGTCCAATCTCGGACTTAAAATACTCTACGGCGTTATCAACAACATGGACGGCGTCTGGTGTGAGCGCGTTTTCGCGCCCTGGGGCGATATGGAGGACGAGCTTCGCAAAAACTCGATTCCGCTATACGCGCTTGAAAGCGGCGACGAGCTGAAGGCCTTTGATATCGTCGCATTTTCCCTTGGCTATGAGATGGCCTACACGAATGTACTCAACATGCTTGAGCTTGCAGGTATTCCGCTACGCGCATCTGAAAGGGGAGCGGAATATCCTCTAATAATTGCCGGTGGCACCTGTGCCTACAATCCCGAGCCGCTTGCAGACTTCGTTGATATATTTCTTCTCGGCGAGGGCGAGGAGCAGCTTCCCGAGCTTATAAGCCTTGTTCGCAGCATGAAAAATGCGGACAGGCAGTCCGTGCTTTGCGCCGCTTCGAAAATAGGCGGAGCTTATGTGCCGAGCCTTTACGATGTGTCCTATAATGATGACGGAACGGTTCGTTCGATAACTGCAAATGACGGAGCACCGGCAGTAGTAACCAAACGCATAGTGCAGGATTTTGAAAACGCGTATTATCCGGCAGAGACTATAATACCCTCCACCGAAATCGTACACGACAGGACGGTTTTGGAGCTTTTTAGGGGCTGCATCCGCGGCTGCCGCTTCTGTCAGGCCGGCTATGTTTACCGCCCCGTCCGCTCCAGAAGCGCCGAAAAGCTGACAGAGCACGGGCTAAAAGCGCTTGAAAGCTCGGGGTATCAGGAGGTCGGGCTTTCGTCCCTGAGCTCAAGCGACTACAGGCCGCTTAAGCAGCTTTGCGACAATCTTCTTGACTTTTGCGAGCCGCGCAATATAGGACTTTCTCTTCCGTCTCTTCGTGCCGATAACTTCTCGATGGAGATTATGGCGAGGGTGCAGAAGGTCAGAAAAAGCGGGCTTACCTTCGCGCCGGAGGCGGGCTCCCAGCGCCTGCGAGACGTAATAAAGAAGAATCTTACTGAAGAAGATATACTAAATTCCTGCCGTACCGCCTTTGAAAGCGGCCGCAACAGCGTGAAGCTATACTTCATGCTCGGTCTTCCGACCGAAACAGAAGAGGATGTTTTGGCAATAGCAGAGCTTGCGTTTAAAATCGTTCGCCTCTGGAAGGAATGCGCCACCTTCCGGGGCGGGGGAGTGCGAATTACTCTCAGCACCTCCTGCTTTATTCCAAAGGCTATGACGCCCTTCCAGTGGGAGGCGCAGGACACCGCTGAAATGTACGAGAGCAAGGTTAAGCTTCTGCGCGAAGCCATGCGCTCAAAGGCGATAACCTACAACTGGCACGATTCGGAGACAAGTGTCATCGAGGCGGTGCTTGCAAGGGGCGACAGGCGTCTCGGCAAGGTGATAGAGGAAGTGCAAAAGAGCGGCGGAAAAATGGAATCCTGGAGCGAATACTTCTCCTACGCACGCTGGCTCAATGCCTTTGAAAAATTAGGTATCAATCCCGCCTTTTACGCGAACAGGGTGCGCTCTAAGGACGAGGTTTTGCCGTGGAGCCACCTGTCCGCAGGTGTTACCGAGGAATACCTTTGGTGCGAAAGGGAAGCCGCCTATAGGGGCGAGGTAACCCCCGACTGCAGAGAGGGCTGCCTAAGCTGCGGAGCCGATGCTCTTTGCAATGGAGGGAAATGCGATGAATAAGTACAGAATTTCCTTTGAAAAGAGCGGCAGAGCCAAGTATATTTCGCACCTTGACCTCATGCGCACCTTCCAGCGAGCCTTCCAGCGAGCTAAGGTGCCAATTAAGCATACCGAGGGCTTCAATCCGCACGCACATATTTCGATTGCGCTTCCGCTTTCCGTCGGCATGGAGAGCGTGTGCGAGCTTTTGGATTTTGAAACGTCGTCGGAGCTCGGTATAGATGCCGTATCTGCGTTAAACGCCGCGATGCCCGAGGGAATCATAATAAATGATATCACCGGCAATACCCGCAAGGTCGGAGAGATAGCCTGGCTCAGATGTGAGCTGCGCCTGACCTACGATAACGGCGTGCCGGAGGGTGCGGAAGAAAAGCTCAGCGGTTTATTTAAGTCGGACAGCCTCGTCATTCGCAAAAAATCAAAAAAGGGAGAGGTGGATTTCGATATAATACCCTGCATAAACGCCTTTAAAGTGACGAGAGCTTCGGACAAGCACCTGCTGATTGACGCTATTGTCGCGGCGCAGAATCCTTCGCTAAACCCCATGCATCTTATCGATGCAGTTAAGAAGTATATGCCCGAAACCGCGCCCCATTTCACTTCTATAAAGCGTCTTGAGCTTTTTGACGGAGAATTAAAGAGTTTCTAGGTAAGCACTGATTAATCGTGTCGGATGGATGAGCGAGAGGAATTTCTGTCAGTTTGTCTAAAAAACGCAGGCAATACTTTGTGTATTAACGAGGCTTTTTGGGCAAAATGGCAGGAATTAATCCGTTCAGACGCCGACAGTCGATTAATCAGTGCTTACCCCTGTAAATAATGAGTAGAAATCGAAAAAATTTATACAAATCTGCTTGCATTTAAATGTAAATTATGATAATATACCACGGCGTATGGAAAGAATATTTCCATCTATCGGGGCGGTCCTCTGCTGATGCACAATATGTGCCATGATTTCAGCAAGAACGTCTGACATGAAGGGAGGATGTATTATGGATCTAATTAAAGCTTTGAGCGACCAGTATGTAAAGCCTGAGCTTCCTGAAATGAACGTCGGTGACACCGTCAAGGTATCCGTCAAGGTCAAGGAAGGAAACCGCGAGAGAATTCAGGTTTTTGATGGAACGATTATCGCCAAGAAGCACGGCGGAATTAACGAGACTATCACCGTTCGCCGTATTTCATATAACGTCGGCTGTGAAAAAGTTTTCCCCGTTCATTCACCGACCATTGTTTCCGTTGAAACGGTCAGACGCGGTAAAGTCCGCCGCGCCAAGCTCTATTATCTTAGAGATAAAGTCGGCAAGAACGCGAAGGTCAAGGAAAGAATATAAACAAAAGAGGGGCTTTTGCCCCTTTTTTTGTTAACAGGAGGTATGGAAGATGACTGTTAAGTCGGAAATATATGACTGGCTGCAATGTATTGTGGTTGCTCTTGTAACAAGTATACTGATTTTTGTATTCATAGGTAGGGTAACCGGCATACTCGGCCCGTCTATGGAAAAGACCCTTTATAACAACGACAGGGTGGTCATCTCCAATCTTTTTTATACCCCCAAGCAGGGCGATATTATTATCTGGACAAAGGAAAGCTTTAGGAGCGTACCGATTGTAAAGCGGGTTATCGCAACCGAAAATCAAACCGTCAATATGGATTTTAAGACCGGTCAGGTCTGGGTTGACGGAGTCCTTCTCAAAGAGACCTACATCAAGGAACAGATGTGGCGGAATTATGACGTGACCTTTCCCGTCACGGTTCCCGAGGGCTGCCTGTTTGTGATGGGTGACAACCGCAACGTAAGTCAAGACAGCCGCTCTAGCGAAGTCGGAATGGTCGATGAGCGCTGCATTCTCGGCAAGGTCTATTACCTGATTTCACCGCTGGACCGTTTCGGAAAGGTAAGTTGAAATGAGCGAGGAAATGAACATTCAATGGTTTCCCGGACATATGACGAAGGCCCGGCGCATGATTTCGGAAAACGTGAAGCTTGTAGACATCGTTTGTGAAATTATCGATGCCCGCATACCCGTATCAAGCCGAAATCCCGATCTCGACGAGCTTACGGGAGAGAAGCCGAGGCTTATTATAATGAACAGGGTAGACCAGGCGGACCCCAACGTTACAAAGCTTTGGTCGGAATACTTTAAAAAGCAGGGCTGCTTTGTTCTTGAAACCGAATGTAAAACCGGCGCCGGAACAGGCAATTTCCACTCGGCTGTCCGAAGTATGTTAAAGGAAAAGCTCGAGAAGTTTGCCGCAAAGGGGCAGGTAGGCCGCCCAATACGGGCGATGGTCGTCGGCATTCCTAATGTCGGAAAGTCCTCTTTTATTAACCGCATAGCAAAAAGGAAGGCAGCGATTGCCTCCGATAAGCCCGGCGTTACAAGGGGAAAGCAGTGGATTCACATAACAAATGACCTTGAGCTGCTTGATACCCCCGGCATACTCTGGCCGCGCTTTGACAGCCAGACGGTGGGTGAGAACCTCGCTTTTGCCGGCGCTGTGAAGGACGATATACTTGATGTTGAAACACTCGCCGCAAATCTTATGTCACGGCTTGCGGAGAGCTATCCAAAAAGCCTCGAGACTCGCTACAAGATAACCCTATCCGAGGGCGACAAGGGCTTTGATCTGCTTGCAAAAGCTGCAAAAAAACGCGGATTTTTGATTTCGGGCGGAGAGATTGATCTTGAGCGCATGGCTAACGTGCTGCTCGACGAGTTCCGCGGCGGTGTGCTGGGCCGGATTACGCTTGAAAAGCCGTCAGCCGAGGTATAGTATGGATTTGTGGCATATTGAAAACGAAATTTACGCCGAGGGCTTAACGCCTATCTGCGGCGTTGACGAGGCGGGGCGAGGGCCCCTTGCGGGCCCTGTTTACGCCGCCGCCGTTATACTGCCCCGAAATCTCGAAATAGAGGGGCTGAACGATTCCAAGAAGCTCACGGAAAAGCGAAGAGACGAAATATTCGATATTATTGTCGATAAGGCGCTCGCCTATGGCATAGCGTTTGCGACTGTTGAAGAGATTGAGCAGTACAATATCCTTAACGCGACCTTTATGGCTATGAACAGGGCAATAGAGAAACTGTCGATAAAACCTCAGTTAGCACTTATTGATGGAAACCAAAGTGCCGGAATTGAGCTTTCAAACCGTACAATTATAGGCGGTGACGGAAAGTGCGCCTCGATTGCGGCGGCGTCCATACTCGCAAAGGTCTCGAGAGACAGGTATATGATTGAAATCGGGGAGAAGTATCCGCAGTATTCCTTCAAAAAGCATAAGGGCTACGGCACTAAGGTGCATTTTGAATGCCTTAGAAAATACGGAATATCTGAAATTCACCGCAAAAGCTTTCTCAAGAAGCTTTCCGGGGAGGTCGGTGGGCTTTGAACACAAAGCTAATTGGCCGCTGGGGCGAAGCAAAGGCCGGAGAGTACCTGCGACATAAGGGCTATAAGGTTATTGGCATGAACTATACAACCCGCTTCGGCGAGATAGATTTGATTGCCGAGAACAGGGAGCATCTCGTTTTTATCGAAGTCAAGCTTCGAAAAAGCGCCGAATTTGCGGAGGCTCGTGAATTTGTAAACCAGAGAAAAATCTCAAGAATAAAAACCGCGGCCGAAATATGGCTTTCTCAGAACGAAACCGAAAAAATGGCAAGGTTTGACGTTATAGAAATCTATTTTTCCGGCGATATAAATAATGGGGATGAAAAAATAATACATATCGAGGACGCTTTTCAATGAAAATTCCTCTTTTTGACGCCCATTGCGACACCGCCTTTAAAATGCTTCTGAAGGGCTACGGGCTTTCCGAGAATTCAGGGCACACCGACCTAAAACGCGGCATGAGCTATTCCCCGTACGCGCAGTTTTACGCGCTTTTTGCTATGGACGTGGCTGACGTTCCGGTATACTTCCCGAATATCGAAGGCATGAGCGCCGCGGAAATGTTTTCGGCGGAGCTTAAAAACCTCATGTATGAACTTGACAGGCATCAGGACAAAATAATGGTCTGCAAAGCCGCAAACGACGCAAGAACCGCCGCTGCGGCCAATAAAATTGCCGCATTTCTATCGATTGAGGGCGCGGAGCTTATCGGCTGCGAGCTAAAAAGGTTAAATGAAATGTTTGAGCTCGGCGTTCGCGCTATAAACCTTACATGGAACAACCCTAACGACCTTGTATGCGCTAAAGGTCTAACAGAACTCGGCAAGGCCTTCACAAAGCGCTGCAATGAGCTTGGCGTGATAGTAGACGTTTCGCATCTTCCTGACGCGGCGTTCTGGGATGTAATCGACATTGTGGCAAAGCCGCTTATGGCAAGCCATTCAAATTCCCGCGCAGTCTGGGATCACCGCAGGAATATAACCGACGAGCAGTTTTCGGCGATAATAAAAAACGGCGGGATCGCGGGAATTAACCTTTATTCTAATTTTCTTGGCAAAGAACCGACGGTTCTAACCGTTATTGAGCATATAGAACACTTTTTGTCCCTCGGCGGGGAAAAGCACATTGCACTCGGCTGTGATTTCGACGGCTGCGACAGCCTTCCGGACGGAATTAACGGTATTGAGGATATAAAAGAGATTTATAATACGCTTTTGCGGCTAAACTATAAAGAAACGCTTGTAAATGATATTTTTTATAATAATTTGATGAGAGTGGTGGAAGAGGTATGCGTTACCTGAGTACAAGAAACAAAACCTTAAGATTTTCGGCGGCGGAGGCGATTACGCAGGGGCTTGCGAGAGACGGCGGCCTGTTCGTCCCCGAGATTTTGCCGAGACTCACTATGAATTCGATAAAGTCCATGTGCGACATGTCTTATCAGCAGCGTGCCGTCTATGTTATGGCTCCGTTTCTGGACGAGTTTACTGCGTCTGAACTCGGAAATTATGTAAATAAGGCCTATAATTCCATTAATTATGACGTACCCGAAATAGCGCCGCTTCGCGCTGTTGATAAAAGCACCTTCTTCCTTGAGCTGTGGCATGGCCCCACCAGCGCATTCAAGGATATGGCGCTGCAGATTCTTCCGCATCTGATGACAGCCTCTCTTCAGAAGAAGATGGAGAAAAAGAACGTCTGCATCCTCGTCGCCACCTCCGGCGATACGGGTAAGGCCGCGCTCGAGGGCTTCCGTGACGTGGACAGAACAAAGATTCTGGTTTTCTATCCGCGTGACGGCGTTTCCGATGTACAGAGGCTTCAGATGGTTACACAGAGCGGTAAGAATGTCGGCGTGTGCGCGGTTGAGGGCAACTTTGACGACGCACAGAGCGGAGTCAAGGAGATTTTCTCCGATGTGCAGCTCCGCGAGGAGCTTGCCCAGAAGGGATTTTTCCTGTCTTCAGCGAACTCGATAAACTGGGGCAGACTGCTTCCGCAGATCGTCTATTATGTGTCAGCTTATTGTGACCTTGTAAAGGCCGGCAATATTGCCGCTGGTGATACCGTTAACGTTTGCGTTCCGACCGGAAACTTCGGCAACATCCTTGCGGCCTACTACGCGAAGATGATGGGACTTCCGATTGGAAAGCTCATATGTGCCTCAAACTCAAACAACGTACTAACCGATTTTATTAATTCGGGAATTTACAACAGAAACCGCAAGTTCCATACAACAATATCGCCGTCGATGGACATACTTATTTCGAGCAACCTCGAGCGCCTGCTGTTCGAGTTTTCCGAAAGGGAAGACGGCCTGATAAAAAGATACATGGCTCAGCTCTCCGAAACCGGCAGCTACACCGTTAACCCGGTAATCAAAAACAAGTTTGAGGAGCATTTCTGGGCTAATTACTGCGACGACGCGAAAACAAAGCTAGTCATAGACGCCGTCTATCATAAATACGACTACCTGATTGACCCTCATACGGCTGTGGCCTTTGATGTTCTTAACCACTACCGTTACGATACCGGAGACACAAAGCCCGCGATTATTGCATCCACCGCAAGCCCATACAAGTTCTGTGACAGCGTTTTGTCCGCGCTCGGCGATAACACAAAGGCAAGCGGACTTGACCTTATCGACAAGCTTTCTACCGTAACCGGAACAAAGCCTCCGAGACCGCTGCTCGAGCTCAAGAACAAGCAAGTCCGCTTTACGGGTACTACGAAAAAGACGGATATGCGTGAAATTGTCGAGGAAATGCTCAGCGCAAAATAAAATGCGGCTGCAGTAAAGCAGCCGCACCGGATTAATCAGTGCTTACCTAGGGGGCATTCATGCCCCCTAGAAGCGAAAGCTTTTTATGACTGTTTTTCCATGAAGGTCGAGCACCAGGTATCCTTCTCGTTTGATGATGTTACTCCACCGACCTTAATGTGTTCAGCTATGCATAAGCTGTGTGAATTGTCGTTATATTTACATTTATACGCGTCACAGCCGACACCCTTGACATGTCCGTGGCTATTATCATTTACCATATCAAAATACACCCCTTATTTATTTGCCGAAAACTAATCGCCTGAAAATCGCGATTGCTTAAACGGCAAAGCTAGTATTAACATTTTAAAATCGGTCTATACCGCGGAGGTGCGAATGTCACTTTATGCCATCGGCGATCTCCACTTGTCGCTTAATACGGACAAACCGATGGACGTGTTCGGGGGCAACTGGGAAAATTATGTTGAAAAATTAAAGGCGGGATTTTCCTCGCTTAAGTCCGATGATGTGACCGTGCTTTGCGGAGATTTGACCTGGGGAATGACGCTTCAGGAGTCTTTGCTTGATTTTAAGTTTATTGACGCCCTGCCGGGGAAAAAAATAATACTAAAAGGAAATCATGATTACTGGTGGACTACGGCCTCGAAAGCTTACAGCTTTTTCAGAGCCAATGATATAAATACAATTGACATTTTGCACAATAACTGTTACTTTTACGATAATACTGCCTTGTGCGGAACACGCGGCTGGTTTTTCGAGGAAGAAACGGGAAGTGCGCACGACAAAAAAATTATGAACCGCGAGCTCATTCGCCTTGAAACTTCTCTAAAAATGGCGGGCGATGCCGAAAAAATTTGCTTTTTACATTACCCGCCAGTCTATAAGGACTATACCTGTCCGGAAATACTTGAGCTGATGCGGATGTATAATGTTAAAACCTGCTGTTACGGGCATATTCACGGAGCCGGCAGAAAGTTCGGCATAGAGGGTATGTACGGCGGAATATCCTATCATATGGTTTCGGCGGATCATATTAACTTTATTCCACAAAAAATAATATACTAAAATGTAAAAAATGTTGGAATTTTTCAGAAATATCTGATAAAATAAAATGAATACGTAAAAAAGCCGCAGGGCATCAAAAACAATGGGAGGACTCCAGCAAATGATAGTTAAAAACATAGAGAAAAAAGAAAAGAACACGGCGCTTATTACCGTGGAAATCGAAAAGGAAAAGTTTGAAGAGGCTGTTAATTCTGCGTACAAAAAGAATAGGGGCAGAATCAACGTTCCCGGATTCAGAAAGGGAAAGGCACCTCTTAAGATTATTGAAAATATGTACGGTGCGTCTGTTTTCTATGATGACGCGGTAGATATAATTGCTACTGATGCTTTCATGTTCGCAGTTGAGCAGGAAAAGCTGGAGGTAGTCGGCCGTCCCTCTATTGCCGATATTAATATTTCCGACGATAAAGTCCTTACCCTTACTTTTGCGACCGCGGTTTACCCCGAGGTTACAATCAAGCAGTACAAGGGACTTGAGGCTGTCAAGAAGGACGCTGCCGTCACCGATGAGGACGTTGCAAACGAGCTTGAGGTTATCCGCAACAAGAACTCCAGACTCGTATCGGTCACAGACCGTGCAGCGACCATCAGCGACACCGTTATCATCGACTTTGCAGGTTTCCTCGACGGCGTGCCGTTTGAAGGTGGCACTGCCGAGAAGTACAGCCTTAAGCTTGGCTCCGCCACCTTTGTGCCTGGCTTTGAGGAGCAACTCTCCGGAATGAAGATCGGCGATGAGAAGGAAGTTAATATTACCTTCCCCAACGAGTATGCCGCTGAGCTTGCAGGTAAAGCTGTTGTCTTCAAGGTTAAGCTTCACGAGATAAAGGAAACTGTTTTCCCTGAGCTTGATGACGAGTTTGCAAAGGATGTATCAGAGTTTGATACTATTGAAGAATATAAGAAGAGCGTATTCGATAAGCTCCTCGCCGAAAAAGAGGGCGAAGCCAAGACCGCTTACAGGCAGGGCATAATCGAGCAGCTTTCGTCGAACGTTGAGGCTGAAATTCCGGACGCTATGATTGATGAGCAGCTTGAAAAGATGGTTGAGGACTACTCCATGAGAATGCAGTCCCAGGGAATCGCGCTTGACGACTACCTTAACATGGTCGGCGTAAGCAAGGAGGACTTCCTTAAGAGCGGCAGAATCAACGCCGAGAACCAGGTCAAGGTCACTCTGGCGCTTAAGAAGGTCGCTGAGCTTGAGAAGATTGAAGCTTCCGACGAGGACGTTGAGGCTGAGTACAAAAAGCTTGCCGAAAGCTACAAGGTTGATGTGGATAAGGTCAAGGCGGCTATCCCCGCTTCCCAGATGAAGAGCGATCTTGTTCTGATGAAGGCCGAGGAATTCGTCACCGAAAACGGAAAGGCCATCGATGAGCCCGCACCCGAGAAGGAAGCCGCTCCCAAGAAGGCAGCTCCTAAAAAGGCCGCCGCAAAGAAGGCAGACGACACTGCCGAAGCAAAGCCCGCAAAGAAAACTACGAAGAAAGCTGAGAAAAAAGACGCGGAATAATCCGTACTTTTCCAGTTTGAATATTTAATTCCAATAATGGTTAGTATTACTTCTATATTGGTTTCGAAAAGGAGAGATAATAATGAGTTTAGTTCCATATGTAGTAGAGCAGACCGCCAGAGGTGAGCGCTCATACGACATTTTTTCGAGATTGCTCAACGACAGAATCGTAATGCTGTCTGAGGAAGTTAACGATACGACCGCAAGTCTTATTGTTGCCCAGCTGCTATACCTTGAAGCGCAGGACCCCGACAAGGATATACAGTTCTATATTAACAGCCCCGGCGGTTCAGTCACAGCCGGTCTTGCGATTTACGATACGATGCAGTACATTAAGGCTGACGTTTCGACAATCTGCGTCGGTATTGCGGCAAGCATGGGTGCGTTTCTGCTGTCCTCGGGAGCGAAGGGAAAGAGAATAGTTCTTCCCAACGCCGAGGTCATGATTCACCAGCCCTCGGGCGGTGCGCGCGGTCAGGAAACTGATATCCAGATTCAGGCAGCGCACATGGCAAGGACAAAGAAGAGACTCAATGAGATTCTTTCCGCCAACACCGGCAAGACTTATGATGAAATAGCGAGGGACACGGAAAGAGATTACTTTATGTCCGCCGAAGAGGCCGTTTCTTACGGCATTGTTGACAAAGTAATTTACAAGCGCTGATTTAATTACAATTATTTGTAAAGAGGATTAAGTTTGAAATAATTTCAAACTTATATAAAAAAAGTGCGTTTTTCTCGCCGCTAACGCGGCAATCGAAAAACATGCACAGAATGACCATTTCTTTTCATGGTCATATGTGTCTTGATCAAAGTGAAAGGAATGGTCATATTTATGGCAGGGACAGACGACAGAAAAGCGATCCGCTGCTCATTCTGCGGTAAACATCATGACGAAGTCGGACGTATCATCGCCGGCAAGGGTGCGTACATCTGTGATGAATGCATCAAGCTCTGCATGACTATGGTCGATGAGAAGTATGTTCCCATTAATGAGCAGAAAGGCGACGCAGCGCCCCGTACGACGCTGCCGAAGCCCATTGATATAAAGACTTTTCTCGACTCGTACATCATAGGGCAGGATGAAGCCAAAATTTCGCTGTCGGTAGCGGTTTATAACCACTACAAGCGTATATATTTCGGCACGAGCTCTGATGTTGAGCTCTCAAAGAGCAATATTCTGCTTATCGGTCCCACCGG
Organism: uncultured Oscillospiraceae bacterium; assembly: GCA_964418735.1. Taxonomy (GTDB): domain Bacteria; phylum Bacillota; class Clostridia; order Oscillospirales; family Oscillospiraceae; genus DUPK01. The sequence goes on from CAYQMY010000009.1 coordinate 13,237, forward strand.
TTCGGGTAAAACCCTTTTTGCTCAGACTCTGGCAAAAATTCTTGAGGTACCCTTCGCCATCGCAGACGCCACAACTCTTACGGAGGCCGGCTATGTAGGCGACGACGTCGAGAACATTCTGCTGAGACTGCTGCAGGCCGCCGACTACGATGTCGAGCTTGCGGAAAAGGGCATCATCTATATCGATGAGCTGGATAAGATAGCGAGAAAAAGCGAGAATACGTCGATAACGAGAGATGTATCGGGTGAAGGCGTACAGCAGGCCCTCCTCAAAATACTTGAGGGCACGGTTGCGAATGTTCCTCCGCAGGGCGGAAGAAAGCATCCGCATCAGGAATTCATCCACATTGACACCACTAACATACTCTTTATCTGCGGCGGTGCGTTCGACGGAATTGAAAAGATAATCGAAAGCCGCCTCGATAAGAAAACAATCGGTTTTGAAGCCGATATACAGAGCAAGGCTGACAGAGATATTGGCGAGATTATTAAGAACGTCCAGTCTCACGACCTGCTTAAATTCGGAATTATTCCGGAGCTTATAGGTAGACTTCCTGTAATTACGCCACTTCGTTCGCTTGGCAAGGAGCAGCTTGTGAGAATTCTCACGGAGCCTAAGAACGCCCTTACAAAGCAGTACAAGACGATTATGAAGTACGATAAGGTCGAGCTTGTATTTGACGACGACGCTCTGGGCGCTATCGCGGATAAGGCAATAGAGCTGAAAATAGGCGCTAGAGCACTTCGCAGCGTCATGGAAAAGATAATGACGAACGTTATGTTTGAGGTTCCGTCCGATCCTTCGATAAAGAAGATCGTAATCACTAAGGAAAGCGTTATGAATGGCGAGCAGCCTCAGATAATCAGAAAAGCGTCGTTGCCAAAGGAGTCGGGGAATAAAGCCCTTCCCTCTGAAAGCGCATCATAGACTTTTTAAGAAGGCTGTCCTAATATCGGGATGGCCTTTTTTATAAAAAGAACCCCTGATTTAATCGACAGTCGGCGTCTAGGCGGATTAATCTCCGCCATTTCGCACAAAAAGCCTCGTTAATACACAAAGTATTGCCTGCGTTTTTTCTGCGAACTGACGGAAATTCCTCTCGCCTAGCCATTAGGCGCGATTAAATAAGTGGTTCAAATAGATGGAGAAACTATATGAATAATAATATCCTCACAGAAGTAATGCCGATGCTGCCGCTGCGCGGCGTGACGGCTTTTCCCGAAACCAGCCTCAATTTTGAGGTTGACCGCCCAATGTCGGTAGCCGCTCTCGAAAAGGCCATGGCCGGAGACCGCAGAATATTTCTGCTGTCTCAGAAGGACCCGCGCATAGAAGCCCCGAATGCAAAGGATCTTTATACCATAGGCACGGTGTGCGTTATCAAGCAGATACTGCGCCTTCCTCAGGACGCACTCAGGGTGATGGTCGAGGGATTCTCCCGCGCAAGGCTTGTTTCGATTCTGCCTGAAAAAGCTTATTTCGAAACAACGGTCGAGCTTATAGACAAAGAGGGAGCAAAGCTTTCAGGCAAGGCGGAGGTCATGCTGCGTCAAAGCTCAGGAATGTATAATAGATACCTTGAGCTGACTTCAAATCCTTCTCCTGAGTCCATCGCTCTATTGGCTCAGAGCGTCGACGCCGGCTTTGTAGCCGATTATATTGCCCAAAATCTCCGCCTGCGACATGCCGAAAAGCAGGAGATTCTTGAGGTTTTATCGCCTTCAAAGCGCATTGAAAAGGTCTATAAAATTCTTCAGCGTGAGCTTGAAATACTGGAGGTTGAGGCTGAGCTTCGCCAAAAAACCCAGGAGCGCATGCTGCAGACGCAGAGGGACAATATCCTGCGCGAACAGCTTAAGACAATCAAAACTGAGCTCGGAGATTTTTCCGAAGACGCCGAGGAATTTGATGAGTATCACGAAAAGATTCATAATCTCGAAGCGCCTGATGAAGTCACTAAAAAGCTTTTCAAGGAGCTGGGAAGGCTCACAAAGCAGCCCTTCGGCTCTGCCGAGGCCTCTGTAATACGCGGTTATCTCGACATTTGTCTGGAGCTTCCGTGGTCAAAGACAACGAAGGAAGAGATTGACGTAGAGAAGGCTCGCAAGATACTCGACGCCGATCATTACGGGCTTAAAAAGGTCAAGGATAGAATAATCGAGTTTATTGCCGTAAAGCAGCTTTCTCCAGACATTAAAGGCACGATTTTGTGCCTTGTTGGCCCTCCGGGTACGGGAAAAACCTCTATCGCCACAAGCATCGCTAAGGCGCTAAACCGCAAGATGGCGAGAATATCCCTCGGCGGAATACACGACGAGGCAGAGATAAGGGGACACCGAAAAACCTACGTCGGAGCGATGCCAGGAAGGCTTATTTCGGCGATTAAGCAGGCGGGAACCCGCAATCCGCTCCTGCTGCTTGACGAGATTGACAAGCTTGGAAACGACCACAGGGGAGACCCCTCGGCGGCTCTTTTAGAAGCGCTCGACGCAGAACAAAATCACAGCTTCAGAGATCATTATCTAGAGCTGCCCTTCGACCTTTCGGATGTTCTTTTCATCACAACCGCGAATTCAAGGGACACAATTTCTCGTCCTCTGCTTGACAGAATGGAAGTAATAGAGCTGACAAGCTACACCGATGAGGAGAAGCTTCAGATAGCTAAGCGCCACATTCTGCCGAAACAGAGAAAGAAGCATGGAATAAAGGCCTCTCAGCTCAAAATCACCGACGACGCGATACGCGAGATAATATCCCGTTACACCCGCGAGTCTGGTGTTCGTAAAATGGAGCGCGAGATAGCAGAGGTCTGCCGCAAGGCCGCTGTGCGTCTCGTAGACGGGGAAGCAAAGAGCTTCAGCATCACATCCGATAAGCTGGAGAAGTTTCTTGGAGTCGCAAAGTACAAGCCTGAGGCGCGAACTAACAAAAACGAGGTCGGGCTTGCCTGCGGCCTTGCATGGACAAGCGTCGGCGGAGAAATACTCAACGTTGAGGTTTCTGTGCTCGACGGCAGCGGAAGGCTTGAGCTTACCGGAAACCTCGGCGACATCATGAAGGAATCCGCGAGAGCCGCTGAAAGCTATATCAGAAGCCGCGCTAAGGAGCTTTGCATCGATCCCGAATTCTACAAGAATAACGACATCCATATCCATTTCCCCGAGGGTGCGATTCCGAAGGACGGGCCTTCGGCCGGCATTACTATAGCCGTAGCGCTTATATCCGCACTTACCGGCAGAGCGGTACGCCGAGACGTAGCCATGACTGGAGAAATCACCTTAAGAGGTCGTATTCTTCCAATCGGCGGTCTGAAGGAAAAGACTATGGCCGCGTTCAGGTACGGTATAAAAACGGTTGTTATTCCTCTTGAAAACGAACCCGACCTTGAGGAGATCGACCCGACGGTCAAAAATGCGCTTAACTTCATAGCAGCGGACCACATAGACAACATTCTTGATCTCGTTCTTGAATGCCCTGAGCGAAAGAAGGCGGAAGAAACTCTAGATACGCTTCCTCTTGCCGCCGGAAATATAAATAATGCAGTTTCTATCCCGGCGCAGTAACAGGATAATCGGCTTCCGGCATACAATGGAACAGACAGCGGAGGGCAGTCGCTATGGCTGCCCTCCGCTTTTATATGATAGCCGAAAGGAGCTTATCATTTGGTTTATTATCTGATAATGTGCCGCTCGCTGACCTATGCTCAGAGGACGGCGAAAGTGTTGGAGCATGCGGGCATCAGCACTATTGTAATGCGACCGCCGGTAAAAATACCCGAAAAAGGCTGTATTTACTGTGTGAAGATATCTGAAAAAAGACTCCGTGACGCACTTATAGCGCTCAACTATGCCGGAATGAGCCACGGAAAAATATATATTTTATATGCCGACGGTAGCGGGGCCGAGGTGAAAGTTTGAAACAAGTTTCAAACTTAAGCGAATTTAAGTGCGTGTTGCTTGCCCTGCGGGCAACCGCAGCACATGCACAGTTTATGACCATTTCTTTTTATGGTCATCTTGTGCCTTAGCAAAGCGAAAGGAATGGTCATAAACATGATTTACCTAGACAACGCCGCGACAAGCCTGCTTAAGCCTTACGATGTTGCGGAGGCTGCCGCAAAGGCGATACGCAAGATGGGAAGCCCCGGAAGAGGGGCGCATAAATCAGCCATGCTGGCTTCGGAAACTGCCTATAATTGCCGAGAACTCGCGGCACAGCTGTTCAACGTCCCCGGCCCCGAGAATATTGTATTTACTATGAACGCGACTCACGCTCTTAACATTGCCATTAAGAGTCAGGCTCAGTCGGGAACCCGTGTGCTTATCTCAAGCTTTGAGCACAATTCCGTGACCCGACCGCTCTATGCAATAGATGCCAGAGTCACTGTAGCCGCCTCAAAGCTTTTCGATCCTGAGGACACGGTGCGGGCATTTGAGGAGAGGATTGGCGGAGCGCAGCTTGTCGTAATAAATCACACCTCAAACGTTTTCGGCTATAAGCTTCCCTTGGAGAAGGTTGCCGCTATGTGCAGGGCTGCAGGCATCCCCTTCATAGTAGACGCCTCCCAGTCGGCGGGCGTTGTTGATATTGATTTTGAGTCGCTCGGCGCCGAGTATGTGGCAATGCCGGGGCACAAGGGCCTTTACGGCCCTCAGGGAACCGGAATACTCATTTGCAAAAGGGGCAAAACTCTTTTGGAGGGAGGCACCGGAAGCAATTCTAAGCTGCTCGAAATGCCAGATTTTCTGCCTGACAGGTTTGAAGCCGGTACGCACAATATGCCGGGAATCGCGGGGCTGACAGAAGGACTGAAATTTGTTAAAAAAATCGGAACAGCGGAAATACTTAAACGTGAGCAGAAGCTGATAAGTATAGCCGCTGAGGGCCTTGCACAGATAAAAGGAGTAAAGCTTTACAGAGCCGAGGAGCCTGAAAACCAAACAGGTGTCCTCTCCTTCAACATAGGCGATGCGCCGAGCGAGCTGATCGCAAACGAGCTTTCTAACAAAAATATAGCCGTCAGGGCGGGTATGCACTGCGCTCCGCTTGCTCACCGTACCGCTGAAACCTCAGAGCAGGGCACGGTGCGTATAAGCCTGTCGGTATTCAATACTAAACATGAGATTAACAAAATGCTTGACGCAGTGGAGCTTATATCGAAAAATTTAAACAAAATTCAAAAATAGAGCCTTAATTTTGTTGTCTTTATATAGTTTATAAGCTATAATGTACTGTAATACAGCTTTATAAGCTCCAGAATTTTGGCGCCTGAGTGGCGCCAAAATACAAAGGGCTTATATATTGGCTAACGAAAAGTGAGGTGATATCCTTTGCTGTTAGATGCCGTTCAGATGGTCTTTAATTACATTCGCACAATAGAAATAACAGATATAATCGATATCGCCATCACTGCTTTTTTGATTTACAAGGCCATTACCTTTGTTTTAAAGACAAGCTCGGCAAGGGGCTTTAAGGGCATTTTCCTTATCGTAATCGCTCTTTGGGTATCAACACTTTTCAAGCTGAACGTTATTAATTTTATATTAAGCAAAACTGCACAGCTTGGTTTGTTTGCCATTATAGTACTGTTCCAGCCGGAGCTTCGAAGGGCCTTGGAGCGTGTCGGAAGCGGCAGGCTGTTCAACCTTTTCGATAAGCGGCTGGACGAATCAAGAATGGAAGTGGCTGTCAGACAGACTATAATCGCCTGTGCCGATATGTCAAAGACGAAAACAGGAGCTCTAATTATATTCGAAAGAGAAATTAAGCTGGACGAGTACATCAAAACAGGCACCATACTAAACGCAGATACGACTTCCGAGCTGCTTAGAACGATTTTTTTCCTGAAATCCCCTCTGCATGACGGAGCGGTTATTGTAAGGAACGGTCAGATTTCCGCTGCCGCGTGTATGCTTCCTCTTTCCAAAAACCCCAATCTCAGCCGTGATCTCGGCATGAGGCACAGAGCCGGTTTAGGTATAAGCGAGGTCTCCGATGCCATAGTCGCGATAGTATCTGAGGAAACAGGTTCCATATCCGTCGCCACGGACGGCAAGCTCAGAAGGCATCTTGCCCTAGACACTTTTGAGAATCTTCTGAGAAACGATCTGATAGAGGAAGCGGAACCTAAGAAAAAAGCTGTAGATGTCGTCAAAAATACATTGAAGGTGAAACGGGATGCTGCGAGAAAAGATAAAAAAGATATTTAATAATAAAGCTCTCTATATGGTGCTCTCCATTATCGCCGCGATTCTTCTGTGGGCCTATGTTACGAACATACAGAATCAGGATATGGAGACGACCATTCCCGGAATAATGGTGACCTTTTCCGGGCAGGAGAAGCTGCTGTCGGAGCACAATCTCATCGTTGATCCGCACAGCAATTATTCCGTAGCCCTGAAGCTTATGGGAAAGCGAGACGTCGTTTCAAGGCTAAGCAACTCGAATGTTACAGTAAGCGTTGACCTATCGGAAATCAGTACCGATGGGTCCTACAACAGATATTTTTCGGTTAATCTTCCTTCAAATATTAATACTAAAGACGTATATGTTCTCGACAGAATCCCAGAATACGTTTCCGTAAGAATCATACAATATGAAACAAGAAGCATTGAGGTCATGGGAACCTTTACAGGCACCTTCAAGGAAGGCTGCGAAGCGAATCCTATGGAATTCAGTCCCGCCTCCGTAAGTGTCGGAGGTCCGAAGAGCATTGTCTCACAAATTGCTCATGCATGGGTTTATTTAGACGAGCCGGATGTCAGCAGAACAATCAATAAAACAACGTCGTATATATTTGTTGACGCTGACGGCAACAAAATACCCATGAACGATTTGAAGGTCGACAGCAAATACGTTGATGTGACACTTCCCGTGATAATGACGAAAGACATAAAGCTGACTGTTAAATTCAATTCCGGCGGCGGAGCAACGGCGGATAATGTAAACTACACCATATCTCCGAGTTCGATTAAGCTTTCGGGCGACCCGGAAAAACTTGAAGCCTTAAACGAAATTGTCCTTCATACGTTTAATCTCGAGGAAATATTCGATAATAAGAGCGAAAGCTTCAGCATTTCCGTTCCGGCAGATTTCACTAACCTTTCGGAACAAACCAGAGCCACTGTTTCGCTCTCTCTTAAAGGCCTGAGTACAAAGACTATTCAGGTTCCCGATGTGAATTTTACTAATTTGTATTCCGGGCGCAAGGTAACGGCTGAGCTTCCTCTGGATATTACCGTTCGCGGCCCCGAGAATATAATGAACAATATTACAGCCGATGATATCAGCGTAACAGCAGATCTCGGAAGTCTCGGGCAAAGCCTTGGCAATTATTCGGTAACAGCCAAGGTCACCATAAAAAACCGTACCGATGTTGCGCCTATCGGAGAATACAACGTAAACGTATTGCTAGAGGACCCCGAGCAGACCGAGGAACCGTCCGAAACGCAGACCGGAAATCCAACCGAAACGCAAACTGAAACTCAGGCCTAGGTAACACTGATTAATCGAAGGAGCATCTGCAATTGACACAAAATGCAAGGGTAATAAAAGTACTCGATCAGGAAAAAGCGGAGGTTGTTATAACGCGCGCTTCTGCCTGCGGGGGCAACTGCGCTTCCTGCGCAGGCTGCGCATCCAACCGTGTAATGAAGATTGTAGTTAACAATAGATTATTGGCGGCGGCAGGGGATGAGGTCATTATTAAAACCAAAACCTCTAAAATCATTATGGCCGCGTTCGTAGTCTATATTATCCCGTTTATGCTTTTTTTCATCGCCTACGCGGTTACCGCCGCCGCTAAAGCCTCCGAAAATATCTCCGTTCTGGTCAGTGCGGGCGCTTTCCTTGTCGGCGCGGCCATAGCGTTCTTTTATAATCGATTTATCAAGAACAAGCGCAGCATAGAATATGAAATCGTCGCTTTCAACAGGTAGGAGGAAGGTATGTTCGGTTATGTGCGTCCTCTGAAGGCGGAACTGAAGCTCAAGGAATACGAGCAGTTCAAATCGGCATACTGCGGCCTTTGCAACACTTTGAATAAACGCTACGGCTATGCAGCCCGTTTTCTGCTCAATTACGATTTTACCTTTCTGGCTATGCTGCTCTCTTCTGAGGAAAAATCCTGCGCTTATCAGTACAAGCGCTGCTCCGCGTCCCCCTTTAAGAAGAAGTGCAGCTGCGTTCCGACGCCGAATTTTGAGCTTTGCGCCGACTATAGCATTGTTTTATATTACTGGAAGCTGAAGGATTCTGCCGCGGACGAGGGCTTTTGGGGTAAAGTAAAGGCAAGGGCCGCGATTTTGCTTTTTAAGCCTGCATATAAGAAGGCTAGGAAAAATATTCCTGATTTTGACGAAAAAGTATGCTATAATCTTTCACAGCTGTCCGCTCTTGAAAAGTCCGCCTGCACCTCTATAGACGAGACCTCTGAAAAATTTGCGTATATACTGGCTGCAGCGTCCGAGCTTAGAAAAGACGAGGCCGAAAAGAGAATACTTAATCAGCTGCTCTATCATCTAGGTCGAATTATATACATACTCGACGCGATAGACGACCTTAAGGACGACGTCAAATCCGGTGCCTATAATCCGGTTGCAATCAGATACGATACCGCGGACGGCAGCTTGAACGAAGAGAGCCGTAATGAGCTTAGAATTACCATCAATCACTCTGCCGCAATGGTATCGACGGCATTTGAGCTTTTGCCCGGCGGTATGTGGACACCTGTACTAGCTAATATAATATACCTAGGAATTCCCTGGGTCGCTGAAAGCGTACTCACAGGAACCTGGCGCAAGCCCGGGAAGAGGGAAGACAAAAAGATATTTTTACAGAACGGAGCCGACTAATGAACGATCCTTACAGTGTACTCGGCGTATCGCCTAAAGCAAGCGACGAGGAGATAAAAAGATCCTATAGGGAGCTTGCCCGCAAGTATCATCCCGATAATTACCACGACAATCCGCTCTCCGACCTTGCTCAGGAGAAAATGAAGGAAATCAACGAAGCATATGAAATGATCAACAAGTCGCGTTCTGGCGGCGGAAGTACCTCCGGAAGCGGCCCGTATAACCCCGGAGGGGGCGGAAGCAGCACGGGTATCTTCGCTGAAATCCGCGCCGCGATCAACGCCGGAAATCTTGCGCAGGCGGAAAGCTTGCTAAACTCCACCTCTAACAGGAACGCCGAATGGAACTTCCTCATGGGCAGCGTTTGCTACCGCAAGGGCTGGCTTGATGAGGCCAGAAGATATTATCAGACGGCAGTAAATATGGAGCCGAACAATCCGGAGTATCGTCAGGCGCTCAACTTTATGAACGCCGGCGGCAGTACCGCTTATAGACCGGCAGGCTACGGATACGGCGGAAACGTCGGCGGCTGCAATACCTGCGACGTATGCTCCTCGCTATTTGTTGCGGACTGCTGCTGCGAGTGTATGGGCGGCGACTTAATAAGCTGCTGTTAGGTAAGCATAAATGAAGGGAAGAACAAGATATATCACGGTAACAGCCATGCTTACGGCACTTACAGTTGTATTGCTGTATATATCCTCGTTAATTCCGAGCGGGCGCATAGGCATGTCCGCAATCGCCGGTCTTATCGCGGCGGCGGCTGTGATTGAATTCGGGATTTCTGCGGGCGTTGCCTGCTTTGTAAGCTCATCTGTTATTGCGCTTGTGATCCTTCCGCAGAAATCGGGCGCAATACTGTACCTGATGCTTTTTGGCTATTATCCAATACTTAAGAGCCTTTTCGAACGCCAAAAGAAAAGAGCCGTCGAATGGACTCTGAAAATAGTCCTTTTAAACGCGGCGCTTACGGCCTCATACCTCCTTTGGCGCTATGGCTTTCTTCCGGATATCACCATCGGAGCGGGGCAGATAATTCTGATTTATATTTTTGCAAATATTGGTTTTATAATATATGATATCGGCTTTTCGCGTCTTGCGCACTATTACACCACCCGCATATACAAAAAGAGATGAGAGAAGGTTTCTTCCATGATAAAGAGCATGACGGGCTACGGCAGGGCAAGCGGCTGCGTAGAAAAGCAAGAGGTTACGATTGAGCTTCGCAGTGTAAACAACAGGTTTCTAGACTGCTCTGTGCGTATTCCGAGAGTATATACTGCTGTTGAGGACGCCCTTAAGTCCGAGGTTCAGAAGGCGATATCCAGAGGAAAAGTAGACGTCTACGTTTCAATAGACAGCTCCAAGGCTGACGATGTCAAGATTAATCTGAACAAGCCTCTTCTTGAAGCCTATCTCGCGACTTTTAATGAAATGAGTGATAAATACGGCCTTAAGAATGACATAAGCGTCATGTCTGTCAGCCGGCTTCCCGATATAATGCTCGTTGAAAAGAAGGAAACCGACCTAGACGCCTTTTCAGAGGGTCTTTGCGCTATACTGCGCGACGCTTTGAGGGAATTTGACGCTATGCGCAAACGCGAGGGACAGAAGCTCGCAGAGGACATGCTTTCCCGTCTTGCCGAAATAGAGCGCATTCTCAGAATCGTTGAGGAGCGCTCCCCGAAAACAGTTCAGGAATATCGCCAGAGGCTTGAGCAGCGCATGAAGGAGGTCCTTGAAAACCGCGAAGTAGACGAAGCGCGTCTGATAACCGAGGCCGCCATATTTGCTGACAAAATAGCTGTGGATGAGGAAACCGTGAGACTTAGAAGTCACATTTCGCAGCTTAAGGACATGCTTGTGTCCGAGCAGCCGATGGGAAGAAAGCTCGACTTTATTGTTCAGGAATTTAACAGGGAAGTCAACACCATAGGCTCCAAGTGCAACAACACCGAAATGTCGCACATGGTGGTCGATATGAAGGCTGAAATAGAAAAGATCAGGGAACAGGCTCAAAATATTGAATAGGGGGTATTCAATGAAGCTCGTCAATATCGGTTACGGTAATCTTGTTTCCTCAAGCAGGCTGATCGCGGTAATAGGCCCCGACTCCGCGCCCATAAAAAGAATAATTCAGGATGCCAGGGACAGGGGCACTCTCATCGACGCAACCTATGGCAGGCGAACGAGAGCGGTCTTGATTGCGGACAGCGGACATGTTATACTTTCTGCTATACAGC
>CAYQMY010000010.1:0-21635 GCA_964418735.1 uncultured Oscillospiraceae bacterium
AGCGTCACCGTGCCGTTGACGCTGGTATTCATCTGCTGGTTGAAGGTAATGACTATATGCCCGTTTACAGAGACATTTGCTCCGTATGGCGACTGAGCTGTATATCCAAGGCTCGTATATCCCTTCCCACCCGCAGGGTAATAAACGGAAAACGAGGACGCACAGCCATCAAAAGCAATAGCTCCGAACGTCGGCGCATTCATACCAGTAAAACAGGCAGATTTAAGATTTGCATTATTAGTAAACGCACCTCCATCTATATTAGTAACACCGCTACCAATTATTACACTTTCTAAAGAAGTTGTGTCCCAAGCATAAAACGCATAGCTTGTAATATTTGTTACGGAATCTTCGATAACCAAATGTTTAACTTGGGTATAATCAACAAATTCATAATTATCCCAGTTATTCACAATAGCATTGCTAGAAATGGTCAAAATATCAGTAACATCATCATAAGAATAGCCGTCGCCGGAAATAACGGCGGCATGCGCTTTGATCGGCATAAAACCAATAATCATTAACGCACATAGTAGTAGCGCAAGCGCTTTTTTACCCATATTTTTATTTATTTCCAATTCAAACACCTCTTTAAAATATTATCTTCTATAATAAATTAACATGAAATACATTTTTATATAACTGTCCTCGAGTACAGTTTTTTAGAAAAAAATGCATTTGCTGATTAATTTCGGCAAATGCATTTTCTATATTTATGCTTTAATTCTCAATGCCAAGTTCTTTTGCTTTGATGATGGCTTCAAGCCGGTTGTTTACACCAAGCTTATCAAAAATCCGTGCATTGTAGTACTTCACTGTTCTTACAGTTATGAAGAGTCTTTGGGCAATTTCCTGATTGGAGAGTTCTGCAACCATAAGCTTCAGTACCGTAAGTTCCCTCTCGCTAAAAAGGTTTGCTGCCGGCTTGCTTCCTGGCAGCGTATTTTCTTTTGAAAGCTCAGCTGATTTCTGTATTCGTATATTTTCTTTTATGAGCTTTAATAGGTTCTTAGAGTATTCAAGATACTGATTATTTCCTGTCTGCTTCACCCAAGCTTTGTACTTAAACAGCAGCTCTTCCATACTACGGTTTTCATCAACAAAAATGCGTACGTATCCGTCGGTAATGCCAAGCGAAAGCGCTTTTTCAATCGAGAGCATGGCGTTTGTGGTTTCGCCCATTTTATTATTGCAAATTGCAGTAAGGATGAGTACCTTAATGCTGCTTGCAAGCCTGTCTTCATGCTTTGTGAACTCCTCAAGCCTGCCAAGCAGGATAAGCGCTTCATCAAGACGGTTTTCAAGAATAAGATATCTCGCATAGACAATGTATTCGAACTCGCGGGATACGGAAATCATATCAAAAATTCCTATTCTTTCTACCGCCAACCACTTAGCCGCGCATGCGGAATCCCCGTTGAATAAATAGAGCTCGGCTATAAAAACATTGAAAAAATAGCTCCATAATGTGTTACTGTCGCCGAGAAGCTTCTTGCCCGATTCTATTGTCCGGAGGGCTTCTTCTACATCACCCTGCGCTCTTTTCAGCCTTGCGAGAGTGATAAAGCATGGCACAATTATTCCTGGATTTTTAAGTCCTGTTATCCTTCCCATGCTCTTAACAAGTATTGAGTAAGCCTCTTTAAGATTATTCCTTGTATATTATCTGTCAGGATTCTGACATTCATTTTTCTCGGCTTGTAGTTTTCTATACCTAAGGATTATATCAAATTTTTCTAAATACTTAAAGCTTGCTGGAATTATTATAACACACATTTTATAGTATTCACGTTGCTTTTGCAACCAGAATATGTGGCTGACAAGCGTTGCTTGCCGCCTGATTCAGTGCGCCCGTGACACGAGAAAGTCAACACAGGTATACGTTTTGCGCATAACCCTAATCGTAGCTTCATTTTATCCTGCATTACGCGGTGTTTGCGTAAATGTATCAAACATATTGTTTACCAATGATTTATATGCTATAATTAAATCGTATTGCATCTTGCAATCCGTCTGGACTCCCACCGAGGAAAAATAAGTTCCTATTCTTTTATTCAGTAAAGCAGTGTCGTATAGCAAGGACCGAATAGTACAGAAAAAAGTACAAGCACACTAGTGAAAAAAGCAGTCAATATTTCAGGTTACTGAACCGCAGCCTGAATTTTTGTGTATCATGACCGATATTTTGATTGCTGAAAGCAGAAGTAAGGTGATTATATAAGCAGTGTTTTGATTGTCGGTCAATATTGGACGTTTACCGATGAGCTTATTAATAAACTGAATAAAGAAGGATGGTGCGTTTATACTCTCGTTAGTGATAAGTATAGCGCAAAGCATGCGCGTGTTTTTGAGCAGTATCATTTTGATTATGCCAGCGACAGCATAAACGAGGTTATTGGAAGCTGCCGCCCTGATGTCATATTATTTACCGGTGCTTATGATCCACTTTACCAATGGACTGAAAAAAGCTATAAAGCAGATGCGAAAAGCTATATAACCGGTCTGAATAATCTTCTCATATGCGCTAAAGACCATAATATTAGACATTTTGTCTATTTATCCTCAGAATCCGTGTTTGAGGAATCCTTTAGTTCTTATATTTCAGAAGATGTTCCTCCCGCACCGTCGTCCAAAAAGAGTATATTAATCTATCAGGGCGAGGAACTCGTTTCTTCTTTCTGCCAGTTTTCTTCGCTGGAAGTCAGCATTGTCCGCATCGCTGATCTGTATTTCATTCCCAAGAGTGATATGGAATGTCGCGATCGCACCACAAATATGTGCCTGAACGCACTGATAACGGGTAGTCTTTCAATAAACGCAAAAAGAATTTCCGCGCCGCTGTACATAAGCGACGCTGTACAGGCCATCTTTCTTTTAATCAACGCACCTGAACGAAAGTATTCTGTTTATCATATATCCGCTGAGAACGAAGTGACGGAATATGATATTGCGCAATGCATAAAAATCGCTTCCGATCAGCCGATTTCCATCGTCGACCAGACAATAGGAGAAAAAAATCGTACGATCCTGTCAAGTCGGCGGTTTTGCGAAGAATTCGGCTTTAAGGTTCGTGTTTCCTATTCCGAAGCTATTCCGCAAATTGTCCTTTACATGCGCAGTCAACGCAACAAATTTAGTATCAAAGAAAGAAACCCGTTTAAGGCGATGCTCGCTTATCTGCGTAAAATGATGGGCGATCTTTTCCCGTTCCTTGAATGCATATTAATGTTTTTTCTGTTTTATACGCTGAACTATTTTGCGTCGAAAATCTCCTATTTCCGGAGCGTCGATATATTCTTGCTTTTTGTGCTGCTGTTTGCCGTTATACGCGGGCGGCAGTTGGCGATTTTTGCTTTAGCTCTGAGCGTAGCCGGATACTGTTATCAACAGCTGCAGGTACAAACCGGTCTGCAGCTTATGATCAATACCAATACATATACCTGGATTGCCCAACTGTTTATCGTAGGAATCACTGCCGGACATCTGCGGGACAGGCTGACGCAGCTTGAGCTGGAAAAGGACGAGGAAATCAAGTTTCTTTCGGGCCGAATGAATGAGATTTTCTCCGTTAACGCCAGTAACACAAAAATTAAGGACTATCTGCAAGAACGTATCGTCAACAGCACTGAGAGCATCGGGTGGTATTACGAAATCATTTCACAATTTGACAGCGCTGACAGCGGTGATGTCATGTTCATCGCGACCGGGTTTCTGTCCAAAATTATGGGAACCATGGATGTGGCAATTTACTCGATGTCCAGCAACAATTACTGCCGGCTGGTCAATTCCTTGACGCCAAGAGCAATGTCGCTTGGAAAATCCATTTATATGCCAAAATATGAAGCGCTATTTGAGCCGCTTAAAAACAACACCATTTTTGTGAACAAAACCATGAATGCGGAGTTGCCTTCCCTGGCCAGCTCGCTAACCAGCCCGGACGGCGAAATGCAGATTGTCTTTCTTCTTTGGGATCTGGACTACGAAAAGATGACCCTGCATCACGTCAATACGCTCAAGGTGTTGGGCACGCTGATTTGCAACGCGGTTATACGCTCCGCGAAATACATGGATGCGCTGTCCTATAAGCGTTATGTTCAGGAAACCCGTATCCTTCAGTGGTTTGCTTTTGAAGAGATATGCGCAATCTACCAGAAAGCGCGCAAAAATAAACTCACGGATTACTGCGTTCTGGAAGTCAATTCAGGCGAGATTTCGATTAAAGAATGGAGCAAGAAGCTTTCTAAGCTTCTGCGTACGTCGGACATTATCGGCGTACTGCCCGATAATAGGCTTGGCATCTTGCTGCCCAACACATCCAAGGATGAAGCGCGCATTGTAATAGACAGAATAAAAAGCAGTAACATTGTCACCGGTTATATGCAAGAGAACTCGAACGACTGATAGGAAGATGAACTTATGGGAACAACCGCTTTTGGGCATGTCATAATGATCATCCTGATCAACACAGCAGTTGCGCTGCTTGTGTTCCTTGTGGGTCTCCTTCAAGAGCCGGGGCGCCGCTGCACTACACTTATGTTTTCATGGTTTATTCTGATATGCCCTCTTGCGGCAATTGTATTTATATCTTTGGGGAAGCTGATCAGTGCCTTCTATAAAACCCGGGATATCGATATGGACGACATAAGCTTCAGCATGAAGCGTGATCGGATCGTGCTGCCCCCTGACAGAGAAGTTGAATTGAACTACGTTCCGCTCGAAGATGCCATAGCCGTCTCCGATATCGGCAATCTGCGCAGACTGCTGATCAATATACTCAAGAATAACGATAAGGAAATGATTGCGGGGATTACTCGCGCCATCGACAACAGCGATACCGAAGTTTCCCATTACGCCGCAACCGCTATTCTTGATATCCTTTCGGATTTCCGTGCAAATCTGCAGAGCCTGCTTTTGAAGGTAAAGAGGTTTCCTGATGACGTTAACCTCAACCTGTTTGCCCTGGACTATATTTACAAAATGCTGAACATGAACATCATGAACGCTTCAGAGCAGCGGGCCACAATCTATACAGAAAATGAGGTCGCTGAAAATCTTTTCAAATATAACCTCTGGTATATGAAACCGGAATATTATCTCTGGATGACAGATTTGATGATTTCGATTGAGGACTTTAATCTGGCAGAAGTCTGGGCTTCCAGGGCGCAGAAATACTGTTCCGATCAACTGAGCTCGTATAAAGCGCGCCTGCATGTCTATTATGCACAGAAGCATATCGATGCCTTTTTCGCCTGCATGACCGAGCTGAAAAATACGGATATTGCAGTGGATAAAGAAATGCTGGATTTATTCAGAATATATGGATAACAAGCGCTGTCCGGGACATTCCGCGCGGCGGGATAATCCACCCGGTGGGGAGGTTGAAGACCAATGATGATGTCGATGCGCATTTATATTTCGATTGTACTCCTCTTTGCCGTAATCTTTGTCATGTTCATGTTTGTCTCCATCTCCTCCGACAAATTGACGGAGTCGACCGTCAACGAACAGGCGGAAGAGAGTATAACGGTCCATATGGACAACATCCTGCTGGACAGCGCCTTTGATGAGACAAGCAGCCAACCAGTCCGTTCAATTTCCGGAGACACAACGGTATCCGTTCAAAATAATGCGCGCGCAGCTATTATTGTTTCTGGCCCTGAAGACAGCACGGCAGACGTATTGACGGAGTGGTGCGTGTACAACAAATACCGGTATCGTACCTTTACGGGACTGCCCGACGCGGACGAGCTCTCCGGCTATGATACTGCGCTTTTCGGAGATTTGCATATCACGACGGATGATTTGAATACCCTGAAACAGTATGCTGAGTCCGGCATACCGATGATTTTTCTTCAGCTTCCCTCCTATGAAACGCTGAATAGCAGCTCCGCTTTGGCTGATTTTTTTGGGATTAAGCAGTGTGTCAGTCCGTCGTTCAAGCTGGACGGCGTCAAAATTTTCGGGGATTTCTTTTTATGCAAAGAACGCATCTATGTCGATGGCGATGAATACGGCCAGCTGGACGACATGGCAATTATGATTCCGTATTATACCCTGCGCGAAGGCTATGATGTGTACGTAACCGCTGTTCTGTCCCAGCAGGACGGAATTGCGAATGAAGATCTGCCCTCGCTACTTTGGCGAACGTATACCGGATCCTCCATGATCTTTGTTGTCAACAGCGATATATTTTCCGGGCAGAAGGTTCTCGGCGTCATCACAGCATTCATGTCTCAGGCATACGGCAGCTATCTTTATCCGGTTGTCAACTCACAGTCCGCAATCGTACTGGATTACCCGTTCTTCTCCAATGAGAACTCCGAAACGCTGATGGAATGGTACAGCAGAAGCACACAGGGGTTTTGCAGAGAAATCCTTTGGCCGAATATTGTCAAGATTTTAAAAAATTATGGGATGCCATATAATTTCTTTGCAGCGCCGCAGCTGAATTACACCGATGAAAATGCGCCGATCGGCGAAGATGTCGTTATGTATTGGAAAGAAATCGAAAAGCTGTCCGGCTCTACGGGTCTATCCCTCAATCAGAATTCTTCCGCGTCGTTAACGGATGTTCTGTCAAAAGCCGGCGCTTTCTTCAGGCAGGTGCTGCCGGCTTACAATTTCACCGCAATATACTGCGGGGCTTTCACAGACGCGGAACTGCGCTCCCAACTTGACGGTGCGGGGCAGGACGACATTCTCGGGCATGTGACGCTGGCGCTTTCCAACTTTGCCGATAACAACAGGCTTTTTCGCTTTATCAATGATGACGTACTATCCGTCATGATGACAATGGACGGATATCGGCATGAAAGCGAGGATGATATACAAATGATTGCGCTTGAAACCGCACTGGGAATATGCACACAGCAGGTGGATATCAGCCGCGCTCTGTTCCCTGTGGGAAGCAGGGACTACTGGAGCAAACTGAGCAACCTGTGGTCGAAGGGCAAGACCTATTTCAACGATTACAGCAAGTTTGAGGATTCTACCATTTACGAGCTTGAGAAACGTGTCAGATCTTTCCTCGCATTAAATTTTGTAAGTCATCAAACCGAAAATATGATCAATGTATCCATCGACAATTTTAATGGGGAAGCATGGTTCGTTTTGCGGGTTCATAATGCGCAGGTGAAACAAATGACAAACGGCAAGGCCGAGCGGCTTTCAGATACGGCCTATCTGATCAAGGCCGAAGCCGCGAATGTGACAATCGAACTGCAGGAAATCAATTTCCTCACTCCGCCGGAGCATGACTAAGAATATGAAAGTATGTTTAATAGCCGAAGGGTGTTATCCCTATGTCGTCGGAGGCGTTTCCAGTTGGATTCACAGCATTATCAAATTGTTTCCCGATATTGAGTTCGATCTGGTTGCCATTATCTCGGACCGCAGCATCAGCAAAAAATTCATCTATGAGTTGCCGGATAATCTAGTTTCCGTCACTGAAGTATATTTGATGGATTATGTCTGGTCCGGCAGTGATAAGCGGAACAAAAAGAACCGTTTTCATCTGGACGCAAATGAAATCAAGGCAATCCGAAGCCTTGCGATAGGGACGGATATCGACTGGGCAACCCTGTTCAGAATGTTTTCCGAACGCAATGTGTCCGTCAACGAGCTGCTGATGGGGCCAGATTTTCTGAACATCGTCAAGGATTATTATACCGTCTCTTATTCAAATGTGAACTTTACTGATTTTCTGTGGACCATTCGTTCCCTTTACCTGCCATTATTTATGACGATGAAATGCAAACCACCCAAAGCCGATATTTATCACTGTGTCGCCACAGGCTATTCCGGAATGATTGGCAGTATGGCCAAGGTATTGAATTCGGGTTCCGCCATGCTTATTTCCGAACACGGTATCTATACAAGAGAACGCGAAGAGGAAATCATTAAGGCGAAATGGGTCCAGGGTATTTACAAGGATATATGGATTGAGCAGTTTCGCAAAATGTCCCGCTGCGCCTATTACTACGCGGATCTCGTAACCGCGCTGTTTGAGCAGGCGCATGAGCTTCAGCTGGAACTCGACTGCCCGAAAGGAAAGGCCATCATTACGCCTAACGGTATCGATTCAGCTATGTTTTCGGATATTCCTAAAAAAAGTGAGAACGACCCGTTCATTCATATCGGCGCGTTTCTGCGCGTGACCCCCATCAAAGATATCAAAACCATGATTAACGCTTTTTACTATGCACACAAAAAAATTCCGAACCTGATGCTGTGGATTATGGGTCCTGACGACGAGGATCCGGACTATGCGGAAGAGTGCCGCGAACTGGTTTTATCGCTGCAGGCTGAAAACATTGTTTTTACCGGCATGATTAAAACAACAGAATATATCGGGAAAATGGACATGACCCTGCTTACCAGCATCAGCGAGGGGCAGCCGCTTACAATTCTCGAGAGCTATGCGGCAAAAAAGCCCTGCATCGCTACGAATGTCGGAAATTGTTCCGGTTTAATCTATGGGGAGTCGGACGACTATGGTCCGGCCGGTATCGTCGTCCCGGTTTTAAACATCAAGGAGATATCGGACGCTATCATTACGCTTGCCTCGGATGCAGGGCTCCGGCAAAGGATGGGCGAAATCGGATATAAGCGATTGATGGATAAATACAAGATTAGCTACATGACTGAGACGTACTTGAATATTTACAGTGATCTGGCCAATAAAGTCGGCATTACCTATCCGGCCGAAGGTCAATCTGATAGGTAAAACTCCTGTCGAAAAAAACGCGGATATCTGGCGCCGTCAAAAAGTTGTATAAATCCCGGATCATTGTATCCGTCCGTGCGGCGGCGTTCGGCTATTAGCGCGGACAGCGGTTTTTTACTGCTTGATGGGACAGGCAGTATTTTGACAAATCGGAGAAAAAGGAGGCGGCGGCAAGTGGCAGGAATCGGTATTCAGCTCAACCGAATATTCAGTAAGCACACAGTGACGACCTCCATTTATGGGGTCGTGTACAGCGTCAGTTATGCCATCGGCCCAATGCTGGTGGTTATTGGCTGCCTTTTGCTGATGTACAAGGTCCTGGGATATAACGAGCTCGGGTATGTGGACAGGGAACTGTTTTCCAGTACCGTCCTGTACATCTTTATCTTTTCGCTTATGACATGTGCGCCTTTCAACTCCGTTCTTTCCAAGTATATGACAGACAGAATTTTTTTGGGGCACTACGATGATATTCGCCCCTGTATGTATGTCGGCATCATCATGAACCTGACTTTATCCGCTCTTTTGGGTATTCCCTTTTATCTGCGCGTCATTTTTGTCGGGCATGTACCCGCATACTACGTTTTTACCTCTTTCATGGGGTATCTGTCACTGTCGTTGGTACTAGCAGTTATGGTGTTCAACTCCATTTTGAAGCACTATAAAAAGATATCGAAATATTTCTTTTTTGGAATGCTGACGACGGCGCTACTGTCCATGTTTTGCCACTACATCCTTCATTTCTCCGTCACGTACAGCATGCTTCTGTCTCTGACAATCGGATTTATGGAAATCGCGATTCTGGAATTTGCGAATGTGCTCCGTAATTTCCGCACAAACAGCTATAACTATCGTGGTACACTCGGCTATTTTCGGATCTACTGGAAGCTGATCGTGTCAAACTTTTTATATGTTCTTGGCTTGTTTGCCCATAATTTCGTGTTCTGGACGCAGCCGTGGCATCTTATCGTGGCCAACAGCTATGTTAGCAACGTGCAGTATGACGTTGCTTCGGCCATCGCCATGCTGACCAGTATCTCCGCCAGTATTATTTTTCTTGCCCGTATCGAGATGCATTTTCACGAGCGCTATGCGGACTATATGAACGCTGTGAACTCTGGTAAGCTGGACAGCATTGAAAAGGCCAAAAAGCGGATGTTCCGTTCACTCTCGTCGCAAATGCTTTCTCTGGTCCAAATTCAGTTTCTCGTATCTATTGTTATTTTTTTGCTGGCCAATATCCTGCTGCCGATCATGGGTTTTTCCGGTATCACCATGCAGATATATCCGATGCTGGCTGTCGGATACTTCATCTCCTACATCATGTATGCCGAAATGCTGTTTTTATATTATTTCAGTGATTTAAACGGTTCTGTAATCAGCAGTCTGATCTTTGTGGTACTATCCTTTGCGGCGTCTTTTGCTTCCTCCCACCTGCCGATCATGTGGTACGGCAGTGGTTTCGCAGTGGCGGCTTTCTGCTCGTTTTCCTTTGCCTATTTCCGGCTGCGCTGGGTAGAAAAAAATCTGGACTACCATATCTTCTGCAAAGGGACTGTCCTGAAAACGATGAAAGGAGAGATGCCCCCATCGGAGATTTACCGCCGCAAGCCGAATTTCCGCGCACCGTAAGCAGTATTTCTTGAAACCTTTAGG
Organism: uncultured Oscillospiraceae bacterium; assembly: GCA_964418735.1. GTDB lineage: Bacteria > Bacillota > Clostridia > Oscillospirales > Oscillospiraceae > DUPK01. The sequence continues at coordinate 10,382 of CAYQMY010000010.1, forward strand.
TTATAAATGATTTGTTATTTGGAAGGAGTTGCGCGTCATGTCCGTTCTACTCAGAATTGCAATCTGCACCGCCAGTGTCCTTTTAATTGCCATGGTTGTGAGAAGCCTTGTTAACAGGGAGATGACGGAAAAGCAAAGTATTTTTTGGTTTTTTTGTGGGATCGTTGTTTTCGTTTTTGGACTGTTTCCATCGATATCCGGCTTTATTGCGACTATTTTCGGGGTGGAATATATCCCTTCCATTATCTTCACGATTGCCATAGTTATGGCAATGTACGGAATTTTTAACTGTTTTCAGTCTATCGCGGGGCTGCATAAGCGGGTACAGGAGCTAGCCATGCATGTGTCACTGCTGAACCAGGAAAACAGTATTCTGCTCGACACTGTAAAAAAATTGAACAGAACTGATTCAGCCGATCAGCTATTGTCTTCTGATGAAGAGTGTACAACAAAATGAAGAAAAAACTGCTGTTTATTATCAACACCATGGGCCGCGCCGGTGCGGAAACAGCGCTTATCGAGCTGCTGAAAAAGCTGGACGCTTTGGGTGAATTTGAATTATCCCTGTACACAATCATTCCGCGAGGTGAGCTGTTTAGTCGAGTTCCCGATAACGTACGTATTCTTAACCGCTGCATCAGCTGCGGATCCGTACTCTCGGCAGCGGGGCGGGCGGCGATTTTCTTCCGAGCTGTGTATTCGTTTTTCTACCACCTGACAGGGTTTCGGATGCTGCCTTACCTTTTCAGTAATATTGCTCAACAGAAAAAGACCGGACACGTTCAGTATGACAAGCTGCTGTGGCGACTTCTTGCAGAAGGGACGCCAGCGCGGAAGGAATCCTACGACCTTGCGGTTGCCTATATTGAGGGAGCGGCCGCGTATTATCTGTCGGATAGGGTGCGCGCTGATCACAAAGCCGCTTTTATTCATATCGATTACCAACAGGCAGGATATCTGCCGATGATGGATCGAAACTGTTATGACTACGTCGAACGTATTTTTGTCGTATCCAACGAGGTTGGCAGAAAATTTATCTCTCTTTATCCTCAGTACCATGAGAAGGTTTTTCTTTTTCGGAACATTCTGGACTGTGAAGGGATCGTTAGAAAAGCGGAGAACGGCGTAGGGTTTGAAGATGGCTTTACCGGCGTACGTCTCGTTACCGTTGGACGGCTGACTTATCAGAAGGGTTACGATATTGCCGTCGATGTTATGGCACAGCTCCGGGCTGACGGCTATCATGTACGCTGGTATATCATCGGTGAGGGGCCGGAAAGGTCAAACCTTGAGCGCCTGACGGAAAGCTTAGGCGTCAAGGACGATTTTATATTGCTCGGTGCTAAGGATAATCCATATCCCTATATCAAGCAGGCCGATATCTATGTACACGCTACTCGGTTTGAGGGAAAAAGCATTGCCATCGAGGAGGCCCAAGTCCTGCAAAAACCTATTGTCGCTTCCGATTGCACTGGGAATACCGAACAGATTACGCCTGATTACGACGGTATTCTGCTCACACTCAACAAGGACAATCTCGTCAGGTCGCTGGAATGGCTGATTGACCGACCGGATATACAAAAAGAATTGTCATTGCATTCGGCGGAACGAAAGCTGGTTTACCCGGAAGATCTTAATAATCTGCTGGATTTGATGAAAGAACACTCTTGCTGAATGAACCGACACCGTTTTGATGGGTATGACGCCCCCCCGCTTATCTAAATGTGTCCGAATACATATAGAGAGGTTGAGAATTATGAAAGATGTGCTGATTATTATTCCCGCCTATAATGAAGAGAAATCCATTGGTAAACTGCTTGATGAGCTTGAATCTCATGATATTCGCAACATTGCGGACGTGCTGGTTGTTAACGATGCTTCCGCGGACAAAACCAGCATGATTTCCAAGCAGTACGGCGTGACGATCGTCAGTCATGTGTTTAATCTCGGCTACGGTTCGGCGCTGCAGCTCGGATATAAGTACGCCGTGAGGCGCGGATATCGCTATGTGCTCCAGCTGGATGCGGACGGACAGCACGATATAGCAAACATATTCAACATCTATGATACGCTGTTGCACACGGACAAGGATGGCAAACAACCGGATATTGTCATCGGATCTCGTTTTCTGGAAGGGAGCGTTTCGTTCCACGTCTCTGGTGTAAAAAAAATGGCCATTAGTTTCTTTCGCATGGCCATCAAGCGTATGGCTCATCAGACGATTCTGGATCCAACTTCCGGGCTGCAGGGACTGAGCCGATCTGCGTTTCTCTATTATTCGCAGTTCCAGAATTTCAACTATGAATATCCGGATGCCAATATGATTATACAAATGATTGTGCTGGGTTTCAAGGTCATGGAAATTCCCGCTGTGATGCATGAGAGAACCAGCGGCGTCAGTATGCATTCTGGTATATGGAAGCCTCTTATTTATATGATGATCATGCCGCTGAGCATCATAGCGGTATTCTTACGAATTAAAACAGGACTCCAGAAACCACGGGTTTTAGAAAATATATAACGCAAGGATGGAATTCTGATGGCCAGAAAAAAAACAAGACAGAAGTTGACATGGGTTCAGTACCCATTAGTTGATCGGAGCGAGACGCTGGGCAATCCTTACTGCGGTATATATTCCATATACAAATTCTTTGCACATTGCGAAAATCTCCAGGACGCGGGCGATACGATCGAAAAGTCAATTCTTCATTGCGACCAATCGCTGTGCTTGATTGAAATTAATCTTGTCCGCTATAATGAAAGCTCACTGACTGAGGAAGCGCTGGATAATGTTCGGCAAATATTCGCGTTTTTTGCAGATCACGGCAAAGAAATGATTGTCCGCTTTGTCTACGACTGGGACGGGAACGGCTTGCAGAACGAACCGAAAAATATTGGCATCATCCTGGAACATATGCAGCAGCTTTCACCTATTTTAATAAACTTTGCAAAAAGCATTTATATTCTTCAGGGACTGTTTATCGGCAGCTGGGGAGAAATGCACAACACCCGTTACATTACCGAGCGAAGCCTCGTAAGCCTGGCGCGGCAACTATATCAGTGTTCAGGCGGGAGTGTCTATATTGCCGTGCGCTGTCCGAGCATATGGAGAACCATATTTAAAACCTATGAACCGCTTTCCGGACCGCAGGCTTATACCGACAGTATGCAGGCACACTTCTGTCTGTTCAATGACGGCATTCTTGCGTCCGATACGGATAACGGCACATACGGGAATATTGCCAGGAGTGTATCAACCGATTACGGCGATAAGCTCACCCGGTTCGAGGAACTCAAGTTTCAGGAGAAGCTTTGCGACTATGTTCCAAACGGCGGTGAGACAGTTAACCCCTCAGAGGACAACGATTTTGCGGCCACTTGCAGGGCCTTTAGTCAGATGCATATATCTTATCTGAACGGAGAATATGACCCGGAGGTTCTGAATAAATGGAAGGAAACCAAAACCGGCTTGAGGGATAAACCGTGGAAGGACACCAGCGTTTATGACTATATTGCGGCACATCTTGGCTATCGGTTTTCAATCGAAAAAATTGCTGTTTCCATGATAAAGGATCGTGATAAACAGTTGCATATTAAAATCCAACTCATAAATTCCGGCTTTTCGTGCGGGTACAGGCGTTATGACGTCTCACTTGTTATCAGAGATGCTACCTATACGCAGGTGTATGCTCATCCGGTCGACACCGATACCAGACGTTGGCTGCCGGGGGCACCCGTTGCGCTGGATGAGGACATTGACTTTTCGCAGTGGACTCTGCAAGAGTACATATTGGGCTTGAAGATAACCGATCCGCAGAGTCGAAAGCACATCCGGCTCGCCAATTCGTTTTCCGACATCGATTACAGCGGGATACACAGTCTCGGCTGTATACAGATTAGTAATTGTTAAAGGAAAGCATATGAAAGATACTTTGCTCAGCATTGTCTTGATCACGAAAAGGAATACATCCTTCCACCTGAAGCGCGCGCTTGAAAGCGCCATCGGTCAGACTTATCCGGATAAAGAGATTCTGGTTGTCGACGCCAATACGCCCGGCGACCCCTATAGTCTTGGGTTGCTAGAGGATCTGGGTCAATATCCGGAGGCTGTGCTTATACAGACGGGCATTAACGGAACAGACTCTTTTTGCCGCAATTTTGCGCTGAAACAGGTTAGCGGGAAGTATGTCGCGTTTATGGACGGTAACGATTACTGGGAGCCTGCTAAAGCCGTTATGCAGATTGAGCAGTTGAAAACCAACGAATTCGCCGCAGCTTCCTGCTCAAACGGACTTATTCTTTACGAACGCCCACGTGGATTTACCTCTGAGGTATTCTTCGAAAGACTTACCTATGATATACGCAGGTGGGTTCTGGATAAACCGGTGCGGACAGGTTCGCAGGTCGTTTACCTGACGGTGGCTTTGCTTGCCGTCGGCGGCTTTGACGATCAATTTGAACGCCTCGGTGATCTTGATATGATGATACGCTTGTCAGAGAACTATAAGATTTTGTTTTTCCCTGTGACGCTGTTTGAAACATACCTAGCCTCCAACGATCCCGACAGGCTTTGTCCCTATGAGGACGGTTGCCTACTGATGCGAAAATACGCAGACCTGTTTCTGTTAAGCCGCAGCGTGTCGTATGAGTATTGCCTGCTGCTGGCAAAACAGGCCGCAGGCAAATATAGGTTATTTCGGGCACTTACTCATCTGGTTCAGTCCTTCCTGAGTGCGCCGGTGCATTCCGTCGTCAGTTTGATCGCGGCGACCCTCCGCCTGATTCCACGTGCTTTCAGGCTGTTTTATCAATATGCCGCCGCGCTTATCACCGTGGCTAAGCTGCTGATTTCCGTGCATCGGGGCAAAAGCATCGATACGGCCGAACAGCGTCCCTTAAATAGCTCTGCACCTCTGGATATAACAGACGTCGACCAGAAAGCGCAAATCGCTCTCACGGCTAAGAAATTTTCACGGTATGCCATGTTTCAATTCGCAGGAAATCATCAGCTTCGCGCCATGGCAATCCCCGACTGTGTTACCGTGTTGAAAAAAGGTATGTTTTTTGGCTGTGAGAATCTGGTTTCTGTTGTGATTCCAAATACCGTAACGAGAATAGACGCTTATGCATTCCAGAACTGCCGCAGCCTGAACAGCGTTATCTTCCAGCCAGGAAGCAAACTGACCGAAATCGGGGCATATGTCTTTGCCGGGTGCGTTTCTCTCACCATCCTGCGTTTGCCGGGCAAACTGTCGAAAATCGGAAAAGGCGTGTTTGCCGGATGTGTAAATCTTCAGGGCTTTGAATTTACTTGTTTCGGCGGTAATGAAGAAATAACTGAGCTGAACTTTCCCAGTTCTCTTCGTATCATTCCGAAGCATGCTTTTGCCGGATGCGCAAAGCTGCAGAAGGTCGTCTTCGGCGATGGCAGCATGCTTGACAGAGTCGATGCCGCCGCCTTTTTTCACTGCTCCGGTCTGGAAACGGTTAGTTTGACAGGCACTGTAGACAGTATCAAGACATACGCCTTTGCTGGGTGCGTAAAGCTCAATAAGTTTGATATGCCAATGATTGACGCAGTATCTGAAATTGGCAGCCACGCCTTTGAGTTTTGCAGCGGTCTCCCCTCCGTGCAGATTCCTTTCGCACTCAAACGCATCAACTTCCGGAGCTACTATGGCTGCACCGCGATCAATAAAGTCAAGATTCCAGCAGGTGTACAGATTATCGACCATCATGCGTTTGGGCAATGCATCTCTCTGAAAACCGCAATTTTAATGAACGCGGATACAATTTATTATAAGACTTCGTTTCCACCCGAAACACAGATAGACAAATACAATCCAAGTTCCGAAAAGTATATATAAATTATGGGAGGCTCTTTGAATCAGTGTTGTCAAATATAAGGGAAAATTATGTTTATAATATAATATACAGACTTTCCATTTGCATTCTGCCGCTGATTGTGACCCCCTACGCGGCTCGTGTTCTCGGTGTTGCCGGCAACGGCCTATACTCCTTTTCCAGTACCATTGCCTGCTACTTTATTATGCTTGGAAAGCTGGGCCTGGACAATTATGGCAACCGCAGCATAGCCTTCCGCCGCGACAACGTTGAGCAAAGAAGCAGAACTTTCTGGAGTATCTATGTCGTTCAGCTATGTACCTCAGTGATATCCCTTCTGCTGTACATTGGCGTTGTCGGCACCTTTTTCCGCGATCAGATTTTGATCTATCGAATGCAGTTTATCTATGTGCTATCGGTGCTTTTCGATATAAGCTGGTTTTTCTACGGCATGGAGAAATTTCGGCTTACCACTATTCGTAGCCTGATTTCGAGGACACTGTTAATCGCCGGCGTTTATCTTTTTGTATCCACCGAAAGGGATCTATGGATCTTTACCTGCGTCATGGCAGCAAGCTTTTTGCTGGAACATCTGATGCTGTTTCCATTTGTATTCAGGTACGTTAAATTTGTACGACTCAAGCTTGAGGACATCTTGTGCCATATCAAGCCCAACCTGAAGCTTTTCGTCCCGCTTCTGGCGCTCAGTGTTTACAATTGGATGGATAAAATTATGCTCGGCCTTCTGGTTGATACGGATTCGGTTGCCTATTACAGCTACGCTGAAAGCATTATCAACCTCCCCAAAGGAATTATTATGGCGCTTGGCACCGTTATGCTCCCAAAATTGGCTTATATGGTGGCAAACAATCAATCGGAAGCCTGCAGGAAAAGTTTGGGGAGCTCCATGAAGTATGTCAGCTTTATCTCCTGCGCGCTGTGTTTCGGAATTGCTGGCGTTTCGCCGGTGTTTGTGCCGTGGTTTTTCAGTCCTGCGTACAGCCAAGCTGTTTTGCTGACCATTGAGCTTGCCATAGTCATGATTCCCATGAGTATTTCCGATGTGGTGCAGACGCAGTATCTCATCCCGTTCAAACTGGACCACATCTATATCCAGTCTGTATCACTGGGAGCCGCAGTGAACTTTCTGCTGAATCTGGCGCTGATTCCGCCGCTGAGGGCTTCGGGCGCCGTTATCGCAACGCTCGGAGCTGAGCTGACAGTCTGCATCTATCAGTTGATACGGATCCGGGATGTGTATTCCTTCAGGCAGTTGTTCAAAGCGCTTTTTCCGTTTTTGATCTGCGGTTTCGTAGAATTCGCTGTTACATTCGGGATGAGCGGCATAAACCTTCAGCCGTTGCCACTGATAGTGCTTCAAGTCGCAGCCGGCGGCAGCGTATACCTTCTGTGCTGCATGGTCTATTTTATTGTTTTCCGCCGGTGGTCTATCTCCGACATGATCAAGGGCAGGCTGTGGAAATGATTCCAGCGGGCGAGCCGGAAAGCAAAGGAGGTCAGTAAAAAATATGATTGCCGATACAACGGCCTATGTCATTTCGCTTATAAAGGTATTCAGCGGGGCCACGATCCTGATTCTTGTGTTACCGCTTCTCATGTGGCATAATTACCTCAAAGGTAAATCCTACACATACCGTTTTGTTTTTTGTGTGATTACGCAGAACTGCTTTCTTATTAATCTGGTACTGCTTCTCGGTTTTCTGAATATCTGCAATATTTACACCGTTATGCTTGGCATCATACTGATGTTCTTTTTGGTTCTGTGGAGCTTCTCCGACAAGCAGTATTTCCGCAAAAGCGCGGCGCGGCTGAAGGTTCTAAGACAGGTCGTCTATGGTGAAAAATCGCTGTCTTCCGTAAGACGTTCTATCGTGTCACTACTTTTGAAAAATCTAAAAATGTTTTTCCAGTGGCCACTGTGGAAACATATCATCAAAAATTTTCTTGAGTATCTGGTTTTGGTCTCAGCCGTCATTTACAACATCTGGTTTTTGACCTACAATGTTATAAGATACCACTGCTATCAGTTTTCCGACATTCCGGTACATCAGGCGTGGATTTTTCAGCTTGATCACGGCACACTGTTCGAAAGCGGTATTTATCCTTTCGGAATGCATTCAATCGTATATCTGATACATAACATCTTTCACCTGGACCTTCGCGAAGTTCTTCTGTACTTCGGCGCGTTTCAGACGATTCTGCTGATTTTGAGCCTCTATGTCTTGGCCAGGAGAATTTTTAAGTGGAAATATGTTTCTTTTCTTGTATTGATCTTGTTCTCATTTCTTCTGAATCAGGGGCGTTACGCGGCCTCACTGCCGCAGGAATGCGGCATGTTCGCCGTAGCTTTGGCCGCCTATTGCCTGATCAGCTTTCTGCATACGCCCCTTGATAAGCATGTGATTCCGCAGGATACAAAATTCAAGCGTTTTTTCAGAATTAATCAGTACTTTTCCAGACGGTATGTGAAAACCGACGTGCTTCTGTTCATGCTGGCTGTTGCCCTGAGTATTGAATACCATTTCTTCACCGCCATTGTGGCATTGATTCTGGTGCTCTCCATTTTTCTGGCCTATCTCACGAAAATGGTTAAAAAGCAGTATTGGGTTCCCATTGTCCTCGCGGGCATATTGGGTGTTGTCATTGCTGTCGGGCCACTGATGGCTTGCTTCGCAAAAGGAATTCCCTTTCAGGAATCCATGCAGTGGGCGATAAGCGTCATGACAGGAAAGGAATGGAACGGCTCGGATACCAATTATAAAAAGCAGCTGGAAGAGTCTCTTGGCGACACGGTAAATCAGCCCGCAAAGACGGTAATTGCCGATGTAGTAGAAGCGGATACATCGAACACGCAGACGCTGTCTCTCTTGGACAAACTCCGCTTTTATTTTAAAGCTCTGTACGAATTCTGCAGTAACACGATGTTCGGAGACGAATTGACGGTAATACTGTTTATATGCGTTGGGATAGGAATCGTCTGTGCGTTTATTTTGCTACCGTTTCAAAAAACGCGGCTGGTTGGGATGGCCTATCTCTCCATGATTATTTATGTCGTTATCATCTGTACCATGGGCGCCGCGCAAACGCTGAAAATACCGGAGATTGTGGCGGCCGCCAGGGCCAGCACCTTTGCTGAACCGTTTCTTTTTATTGTCTATGTTATTCCTTTGGATTTCGTTTTCAGGCTTTTGACCCGCTATAGAAACAAGGTTTATCTAGGCTTTCTATCATTGCTTTCCACGGGTCTGTGTATTGCGGTTGTCTTGGTTATTTTCCAGCGTAGCTGGGTTCATCACTTCTTCGACGCAAACATTGCTTACTACAACGAAGCGGAATATTTAACCCGGCATATCCGGGAGACCTATGATACCAATACTTTCACTGTCGTTTCCACAACGGATGAATATTACGAGGTGGCTGATCACGGTTATCATGTGAACATCTCAAAGTTTATCAACATGGTCAACGGCAACGAAACGGAATTCAAAATTCCTACCCCGTATGTATTCTTTTTTATTGAAAAGCATGTCCTGCAGGACTACTATTATGGTAGCGTGGATGTCAGTCCAGAACTTGCTTCAAAAAAGTTTGTTTATTATGCGTCCTCTCAGGATTATTACTTTCAGCGTGCCGTTCTTGAATCACAGGCATATTACTGGGCGTTGGCATTTATAAAAATGTATCCCAATTCATTTAAGGTTTATTATGAGGACGATCTGTACGTCGCGTATGTTCTCGTGCAAAATCCCTATCATCTATATAATTTTCAAATAGCGTATTTACCGGATAAAGGAGACTGACCGTGAAAAGCAATCATACTCTTTGCGTTGCATATGCGACAGACAATCATTATGCCAAACATCTCGGGATCTCCATGCTTTCACTCTTTCAAACCAATATCGGCTTTGACGGTATCCGGGTGTTTGTTCTTGACTGCGGTATCGGTGAAAATAACAGACATCATCTTGAGCATATCGCAAATCAGTTTAACAGGGAAATAACATTTTTTTCGATGGACAATGTAAAAGACCGTCTGCAGCTGAAGAGCGGAGCTTTCAAAATTTCAATTGCTTCCTACGCGCGTTTGTTTCTCGCTTCCATTCTTCCGGAAGACCTTGAGCTTGTTTTGTATCTCGACTGTGACACTGTGGTGCCATCGTCGCTGAAAGATCTGTGGGAGACCGATCTTGGCCAGAATTTAATAGCTGGTGTTCAGGACACGGTCGATACTTTTTATAAAAAGGTTATCGGCTTGAATCCGCATATTGCCTATGTCAATGCAGGCATTTTGCTGATTAATCTGAAAGGCTGGAGAGAAGAATATCTAGAGCAGAAATTCTTCGATTTTATTCAGAAGTTTGACGGCAATGTGCCGCACCATGACCAGGGAACCATCAACGGTGTCTGCAAGGAGCGGCGAACTATTTTGCCGCTCCGTTATAACGTCATGTCAAATGTTTACTCGTTTTCCGCCTCCACTATACGGAAGATCTATTTTCTCGACAAATATTATACGCAGGTCGAAGTTGACGAAGCAATAAGCCGGCCCGTCATCGTTCATTTTACAACAGGTCTGTTTGGCAGACCGTGGGAAGAAGGCTGCACGCATCCAGAAAAAGAATACTATCTGAAAATTATGCGGCAGTCTCCATGGAAAGAAGACCCGCTGCTGCCGGACAGCAAAAAGAAAAGCGTAAAAGCTTTTGCGTTCTTTTATAAACATATCCCGCTTCCGGTTTTTGAAACGGTTTACCGTTTGCTCTGTGGGATACAGCATATCAGAAGATAGGATCACTGTAGATCATAGCAATATACAGAATATTCGTGTGAGATAAAGGGAAGGTGATTGTCATGAAAAAGCAATTATTCGGGTACAGTATTTCAGAAGTCAATATCATCATAAATTCACTTAAACAAGAGAATGAGAGTCTCAATTCAACAATTATCGCATTGAAAAAGCAGAATTCCGACATCGTTATATCGAAGAACTCAGAAATCGACCGGATGAAAACAACCTTGATATCACGAAACGACAGCATCTTGGAAATAACCAACAGGACGGTTGAGCTAGAGAAGGAACTCACTTCGAGCGATGAAGCTCTCAGCGCAAGTCTGAAAAAGGCGGCCGAGCTGGAGACAGAGCTTGCCTCGCGCGATGAAGCTCTCAAAGCGAATCTGAAGAAGACAGTTGAGCTGGAGATAGAGCTCGCCTCGCGCGATGAAGCTCTCAGCGCAAGTCTAAAAAAGGCGGCAGAGCTGGGGACAGAGCTTACCTTGCGCGATGAGGCGCTCAAAGCGAATCTGAAAAAGGCGGCTGAGCTGGAGACAGAGCTTGCCTCGCGCGATGAAGCTCTCAGCGCAAGTCTAAAAAAGGCGGCAGAGCTGGGGA